>CALJTN010000331.1 GCA_937976175.1 uncultured Clostridiaceae bacterium
AATTTCATCTATCTTTTCTTCCCCATTATCCTGCTTAACAGCATCCATAACACAGTGATGCATATGCTGTTTTAAAACTAGCATATTTGCTTTCTTTAAAAGAGCTTGGGCTGCAATGATTTGGTTAGATATATCAACACAGTATCTTCCCTCTTCCATCATCTTTATAATTCCATCTACTTGCCCTTTAGCAGTTTTTAATGAAATTAAGGCTTTTGTTCTCTCTGTATTCATGTTACCTCCTTTAAGACTTTCTTTTTAACTTATAAGTATATCATAAGTATATCATATGAAGACTGTATGAAGAAATAATATGCTTTCAAAATCTTTTGTTCTCTTTCCTTACAGCAACTTAACATTCACATTTATTAAAATGCAGAATATATTGAAGTATCAGCTATAACTTTCTAAACTTTTATTTAGTAATAAGTTAAATAGTAGCTGTGAATATAAAATAAGTAATAAAGGGAGGTGTACACCTGATTTTTGTAGTGAGTATAGTTGAATCTATGGCACTACCGTTCTGTGGCAGAGATAGAATGAAAAACTATGACAAAGCAATTTGTCCTAGCTTTAAAAATTAGGTTATATATGAGTCATAGACATAGACATTGTAGTTGCAAACCTACTTGTGGCTGTGGAAGCGGCTACGGCGGAGGTTATGGATGCGGTAATAATTGTATCTGGTTAATTCTTTTACTTTTAGGCTGTGGTGGCTGCGGTGGTTTTGGTGGCGGCTTCGGCGGCTTTGGCTATTAGTTAATTAAAAGAAGAAGCACTTCTAACAGAATTATTATTAGAAGTGCTTCTTTTTATTTATACATAAGTTCTAATTGTTTTTGAATCTCATCATTTTCTACGAATTCATCATAGGTCATAACTTTATCCATTAATCCCTTTGGTGTAATTTCTATTATTCTATTTGCAACGGTTTCCACTAGCTGATGGTCATGTGACGTAAATAAGATTGTTCCAGTAAAGCTAGTTAATCCATTGTTTATAGCAGTAATAGACTCTAGGTCTAAATGGTTAGTAGGTTCATCTAAAATTAATACATTAGCATTACTAAGCATCATCTTAGAAAGCATACATCTAACCTTTTCTCCACCTGATAGAACGCTAGCTTTTTTAAGAGCTTCCTCTCCCGAGAAAAGCATTCTACCTAAAAAGCCTCTAATAAAGCTTTCTGCTTTTTCCTCAGAAAATTGACGAAGCCAATCAACTAAACTGCAGTCCACATTATTAAAATATTCTGCGTTATCATTTGGTAAATAAGCCTGAGATGTAGTGATACCCCATTTAAATTCACCACTATCTGGTTCCATTTCGCCCATTAATATTTTAAATAGTGTAGTTTTAGCTAGTTCATTTGTGCCTGTAAATGCAATTTTATCTCCCTTGTTAACTATAAACGTTACATTATCAAGAAGTTTTACTCCATCCACAGTTTTGCTTAAATTTTCAACTCTTAATAAATCATTTCCAGCTTCTCTTTCTGGTTTAAATCCTACAAAAGGATATTTACGTGAAGAAGGCTTTATATCATCTAATGTCAATTTATCTAATTGTTTTTTACGAGAAGTAGCTTGTTTTGCTTTAGAAGCATTGGAGCTAAATCTAGCAATAAAGTTTTGAAGTTCTACAATTTTTTCTTCTTTTTTCTTATTTGAATCTTTAGCCATTTGAAGAGCTAGCTGACTAGACTCATACCAGAAATCATAGTTTCCAACAAATAATTGAATTTTACTGAAATCTATATCTGCCACATGAGTACATATTTTATTTAAAAAATGTCTATCATGGGAAACAACAATTACGGTACTATCAAAATTCATTAAGAAATTTTCAAGCCAAGTTTTAGATTTTACATCTAAATGGTTTGTAGGCTCATCCAGTAATAGAATATCTGGTTTACCGAATAAAGATTGCGCAAGCAATACCTTTATTTTTTCTGATCCTGTTAGTTCCTTCATTTTTTTGCCTTGAAGTTCTTCAGTTATACCAAGGCCCATTAGTAGAGTTGCAGCATCTGACTCTGCTTCCCATCCATTAAGTTCTGCAAACTCACCTTCTAGCTCTGCAGCTTTTATTCCGTCCTCATCAGTAAAATCTGCTTTCGCATATAATTCATCTTTTTCTGCCATTATTTCAAACAATCTTACATGTCCCATCATTACAGTTTTGATAACTTCATGTTCATCAAATTCAAAGTGATCTTGCTTTAAAACTGCTAATCTTTCACCTGGTGTAATGATAACGTCTCCTGTATTAGGTTCAATCTCACCTGATAATATCTTAAGAAAAGTTGATTTACCAGCACCATTAGCGCCAATTAATCCATAACAATTTCCCGGAGTAAATTTTATATTAACATTGTCAAATAATTTACGTCCACCATATTGTAAACTTACGTTGCTTGTACTAATCATATATTTATAAATACCTCCATATATTAGATAATTCTAGTCGAAACTACTCGAACATTATACCACAAGTAAAGAAAGTAGGCTAATATAATTTATTTTTACAATCAATAATTTTTCCCATATAGATATCCTTTAGCAAAATTTCTATATTGAAATCTTTTTCGTAGTTATTAATAAGATCAAGCTCCCGCTCTTCTGCTATAGATAATGCCAAGCCACGTTCTCCCATTCTTGCGGTTCTACCTACTCTATGTAAGTAATCCTTTGAATTCTCGGGTATATCCAGGTTAAATATATGCGTTACTCCTTCTATATGAAGTCCTCTAGCTGCTAAATCAGAAGCTACTAAAAGTTGAATTTTTCCTGCATTAAAATCCTCTATAGCCTTCTTTCTATTAGTTTTTTCAGAACTTCCATGAATTCCTTCTACTTTTAATCCATGATAGCTAAGCTTTGAAGTTGTGATTTCTACCTCATCACTCTTATTTATAAATATTATTGCTTTTTCAGGCCTCGTAGCACTTATAAGTTTTCTTAAAAGATGCATCTTTTCTCTTTTTTCCACTACAAAATACATATGTTCTATATTAGGATTTACCTGACTTTTTTGCTCTACCTTAATTACTTCTGCATCTTTCATTAAGGTCTTAGCAATTTCTACTGCTTTAAGTGACACTGTTGCTGAAAATAACATAAGCTGTCTATCTCTAAGCGTAGTTTTTATTATGGACTTTACTCCCTCTATGTTATCTTCATCTATCATTCTATCGCCTTCATCTATTACTATAGTCTTAACAAAGTGTGATTTCAGCTTTTTCATAGCTATAAGTTCTAAAATTCTTCCTGTAGATCCCACTACTATATGTGGTTTTGCCTTAAGATCCTCTAGTTGCCTTTTAATATTAACACTACCTATAATGCTGGTAGATTTTACAGGGAAAGCTGAGTTCTCTGATAATAGTTCAATTTGCTTATGTATTTGTATTGCTAGCTCATGAGTAGGTGCAAGTATAATTGCTTGGATATCCTTTGATGTAGTATCTATTTTTTGAAATATAGGCAAAAGGTATGCTAAAGTTTTACCCGTGCCCGTTTCCGACTCTCCTATGATGTCTTTGTTTGCAAGCCCTAGTGGAATAGCTTTTATTTGAATTTCTGTAGGGCTTTCAATTCCTTGTTTTTTCAGACCTTCTATGAGGTTTTCTTGTAATCCTAGTTCATTAAATAATTTATCCATATTTTCTCCTTTTTTTAAGAAATTTTATTATTAGAGTATTTAAATATAGCTGCTTTTATAGCTAAATAATCTATTTCCTTTGGTAACGCTTCTTTAATAGGCTTTAACTTTGAAGCACCAATTTTTTCTATGACTTCCATAATGAGTGCTTCATGATGTTTGGGAATAAAGTCATCTAAATTCACATCTAGACCTTCATAAGCACACTTAAATATATGATCTTGTACTGTAAGACTTTTTAACTGTCTTTCGCAAGTTATATCCTCTATGCTTTTGCCTTCTTTATACATGTTATAAGTAATAACGTGGCTAGGCATTTTATCATCGTTTTCATCTACTTGTTCTAGGTTACACTCCGTTTTTTCATAATTCTCAGCTTTTTCATTATATAGTATTTCTCCGGTAAGTTCTATATTATTATCTAATCTATACTTTTTAATAACATGAATAAATTCCTCTCCATACTTTTTAAGTTTAGACTCTCCCACCCCTTTGATGCAAAGCATTGCCTTCTTATCTACTGGAAAATACTCACTCATCTCTCTTAAGGTACTATCTGTAAAAATAATGTAGGGTGGAACTTTTTCTCTTTCGGAAATCTCTTTTCGAAGACTACGTAGAATTTCAAATAAGCCAGTATCCCGAACTACCTTCGCTTTCTTCTTCTCAACCTTTTGATACACTTTCTCTTCGTTTTTTAAAACTGCCACAGCCTTATCCTTTAAGCGAACCACCGGGAATTGTCCATCTGTAAGGAAAAGGTAGTCTTCTGCAGTAAGCACATTTATAAGATCCCGTATTTCTTTAACAGTGTATTGCTTTATTATTCCATAGGTAGATAGCTTCTCAAACCCAAGTTCCAAAATTTTTTTATTTTTTGAACCACGAAGTACTTCTGCGATTAATGACGTACCATACCTTTCTTTCATTCTAAGAATGCAAGAAAATATTTTTTGTGCCTCTATAGTTATATCTACAAGTTCACTTTCATCATTGCAGGTACTGCAATTGTCACATTTGTCTACAACATTTTCTTCTCCAAAATACTCTAAAATAAACTTTCTAAGACATCTAGGCGTGTGGGAATAATCCACCATAGCTTGAAGTTTCTTATACTCATTTATTTTTCTTTGAGGTGATACTGTGCCTTGTTCCATAAGGAATTTCTGAAGTAAAACATCCGCGGCTGAAAATAATAATACACATTCACTAGGCTCTCCATCTCTGCCTGCACGTCCCGCCTCTTGATAATATGATTCCATACTCTTTGGCAAGTTATAATGAATTACATATCGTACGTTTGACTTATCTATTCCCATTCCAAAGGCATTTGTAGCTATAATTATATTTATGTCGTCGTACAGGAACTTTTCTTGATTTTCTTTTCGTTGCTCGTCACCAAGCCCCGCATGATACTTTCCAGCGTTATATCCCTTTTTACGCAAAAGTTCATAGAGGTTATCTGTTTCCTTCCTTGTAGCAGTGTAAATTATCCCTACTTGGTCTTTATTGTCTTCAATATATTTTAAAACAAAATCTCTTTTGTTTTCTCCTCGCATTACAGCAAAGCTTAAATTTTCTCGATTAAACCCCGTTACATAAACATCTGGTTCTCTTAATTTTAATAATTTTATAACATCGAATTTTACTTCTTCTGTGGCTGTAGCAGTAAAGGCTGCTATAATTGGTCTCACCGGCAATTTTCTTATCAAACTAGAAATTGCGGAATAACTAGGTCTAAAATCATGCCCCCATTGAGACACACAATGAGCTTCATCCACTGCTAAAAGCGATATGGTTAATTTATTTAGCAGGTTACAGAAAGCTTCTGATTCTAACCGCTCTGGAGCAACATAAAGAAGTTTAAAATCACCCTGCATAGCCTTATCAATTCTATCGTTAACTTCATTAGTACTTAATGAACTGTTTATATATGCCGCAGCTATACCTACACTATTTAAAGTATCTACTTGATCCTTCATAAGAGATATAAGTGGTGATATTACCAGTGTTACTCCCTGAAGCATTAAAGCTGGTATCTGATAACATAGTGATTTTCCTGCACCTGTAGGCATTATAGCAAAAGTATCTTTCCCACTCATTATACTATTTATTACATCTTCTTGTCCTTTTCTAAAACTATTATATCCGTAGTGCTTCTTTAATTTTTCTTGTGCCTCACGCAACATATATTTCTTCCTCTCATACATAATAATTCCTCACAATAGTATACCATTATTTTTGTCAATTTTATAATATTTCAAACATAGCAAAAATAAAACTTCAGAAGGAATCTAAAGTTCCTTCTGAAGTCTTTAATATTGTAGCATGGAAGATGATGAAGGTTTTACTATTTTATTTTTCACAGAAAGATCATGAAAATCATTTGCCATAATTACATCATTAGAAATTGTATACAAAATATTCTCTATATACAATACCCTTTGAATGTTTCTATCATAGCGATCTCTATAACTATCTTTATCAAAGTCTGCAGGTAACAGATGAGTTATAGTTCCTCTAAGGTTAAATCCTTCTTCTGCATTTACATTATATACGTAAGCGCCTTGAAATATCTGCCTGCCATAGATCCACTTATTATCACTACCTTCTTCATTTTTTACAACAGATATTGTGAAAGCCAGAATATTCTTCTCTCTTGAAAACAATAGCGCTTTGTGATTGCTCAAAACCTCTGAGTAGGTTCCAGCATCTCCAATAACCGTGCTAAACTTCTCCTTTGGATTTTTATAATCAGTAACATCAAATAAAGATAATTTAACACCTTTCTCCGTAACTCTTCCACCTAGTTCTTCAGTATCCTTACCTATTCCTATTATATGATTCTCATCATAAGGTTGAAGGTAACTGCTAAATCCAGGTATCTTTAATTCACCTAAAATAGTTGGATTTCCAGCATCTTTTAAATCAATAACAAACAATGGATCAACCTCTTTAAAAGTAACCACATATCCCTTACTACCCATAAATCTCACAGAGTAGATTCTTTCACCAATAGCCATATCTTCAAGTTTGCCTGCTATCTTTAATTCGCTATCCAAAACATAGACATTATTCCTAGTACTTTTATCACCCTGTTCATTCCATATTGGACTCGTTGTAGTGGCTATTCGGAAGTAGTTATTGTTCTCATCCATTGAAAACTGATTTAAAACCGTTCCCTTTACTTGTCCTATTGCCATATATTCAAATTTACCCTCTTTAAGCTGAAACTTATATATATTAGTTTTATCCGTTGCATCCACATGCTCTGGCATCTGATACATAGCTTTAAAATTATTATTTCTACTATTATGCTTAGCTGCTATATATAAATTTTCCTTAGACATATATATATGATCGCCACCACCTAGGCAGGTATAAATAGATACAGGCTCTTTAATATTATCTAAGTTAATGTTTGTAAGCATTAGGTAACTCGCCTGCACAGAATCTTTTAAATAATGAATTTGCTTGTAATCAATTTTTTTATATTCTCCCCCCACTGCGCTATCAGCGTAACCTGGAGTAATATTAGACATATTCTGACCATAATAATTTAACTTTTCGTTAGTTACTAGATATAGCATATTTCCAATTTTCCTTGTAGCTAGTGCATGTCCATCCACTTCTACTTTTCTTATTTGTTTTATATTGTTCATATCTCTTATATCGTAAACTAGTACTCTAACGGCATTTTTCCATAAAAACGGTGAGAATATTCTAGCTCCCTCTTTAATGTCATTCACTTCTTGTGTCTCACTAGATTTAATCTGGGTGTCTTTATTTTTTTGTGTAGTTTCTCTATAATTACAGCTTCCAATTATAACCATATGTTTATCATCCACATAAATTTCATTTGGGTAAAATAAATCATCTTTATTATTAAATTCTATAGTTTTAAGTATTTTCATTTCTTCTATTGGATAGGCCCTAATTATTTCCACGCTTTGCTTATTAATTCTATATATATTTTTACCATGAGTTTTAACATTATCTCCCTCATCTACACCTTTAACTTGAATGTTAGTACTTGAATAATTCACTTCTTCTGAAGCATCTTTCATTAGTGTTTTTTCCATTCCCACTTTTTCCACATACTTAATATTGTAATTATTGTAGCCTGTGCTCTCTAATAACTCTTTTAGCTTAGCTTCTGTACCTACCACAGGTAAATCCATTATTTTAGTAGATACTGTAAAATCCATTTCCAAATCACTACTTAAGATTTTATTGCCTATTTTATTTGTAATTCGTTTCTTTACATAAATTGTATATTTTTCATCTACTGAATACTTTACGACTGGAATAAGCCTTACACTTTTTCCATCTTCACTAAGCTCCAACTTTATGTTTATTTCAGACCCTTTTGAATCTTTAATAAAAATATTTTCTTTTATTATAGTTACAGTATCTACCATTTCATTGAACCCTACTGTCCATATTTTATCGCAAGGTGCGTTGAGTTGCATAGGCATTTTTTTTGTTTCACTTTTGTCTAAGGCGAGTCCTATAGACGGAAATGTAAATAAAAATGCTAAAACAACAATAATAATTTTTTTATAATTGCCACTAACTTCCTTCATTACCCTATCTCCTTTTATTTTTAAAGATTAAAACGCTGATTCATTGCAATTTTCCTCATTTTCTACAGATTGCTTATATATACTTCATTTTCTTATTTATTCCTCTTAATATAATATACGACTTCACATTGAATATAGTTGCAATAAGTGACTTTCTTTAACTGTATTTTATGCAACATATAATTTATAAGGCATATTCAAAAAAATAACTAGTCAGTATGCTAGTCTATTTTCTTTCATATGCCTAATCTTAAAAGGATAAAAATCAACGTAAAAAATGGATATACACTTTTATTTTATAGCTGTACAAAATAAAGGTGTATATCCATAAAGAATTTAATATATGAATGTATATCTTCTATAACTGTTTAAATTAACTCAGTTAATTTTTAATTCTAGTACACTTTCAGCTATGGCTAAAACCTCATTAAAGTAAAAAGGCTTAGTAATGTATCTATCACATAAAACGTCGCGACCCCTATGTTTATCTTCCTCTTGCCCCTTGGCAGTTAACAATACTATATAAGTCTCCGTTAGCTTTAATTCTTTTTTTACTATATTACATACCTCATATCCGTTTATTACAGGCATCATAATATCTAAAAATACCAGGTTTGGTTTATCACTTTTGATTATATCTAAAGCTACTTTTCCATCTTGCGCCAGCAATATCTCTACACCTTGTTCCTTAAAATCTTCAAGTACTTCCTCTAAAAGTAATCTATTATTAACTTCATCATCTACTATTAGTATCTTCTTCATTTAAACCCCTCTATCCTTACTCTCAAAAATAATCATATTATAAGTATCTTTAAAACTGGCTACCTTAATATGTTTTTAGAGATACACCTAAATATTACATGTTAAGTATTTTTTTAAAATCCTTAACATAATGTCTACTTACAGGTACTTCCTCTTTCCAATCCTCTATTTTCAGCACAAAAGTACTATTAAACCATGGCACTATTTTATAAATTTTATCTAAATTAACTAAGTAACTTTTATGACTTCTAAAAAAATTATGGTTTACTAATTTATTTCCTAGTTGATTTAAAGTGTATTGTGTTGTAAAAGTGGCCTCCTTAGTTAACACAAATACCTCTTTATTTAACACTGTGCAATATAATATATCTTGTGGATGTACAAGGAAAATACATTCATCTTTCCAAAGCGGTAACTTTTTCATACCCTTAATTATATCTTGCTCTGGAAGTATATTGTTATAGCTATAAGAGGGTATATTTTTATTACAATTATATCTTTCAGTTATTTTATCCATGGTAAGTTCTAGCCTTTGTTCTGAAAAGGGTTTTAGCACATAATCAATAGCATTCATTTCAAAAGCTTTTATAGCATATTTGTCAAATACTGTTGCAAATACAATACTTACGGGAAAATCCATCTTACATATCTCTTCTGCTAAAGTAAAACCGTCTAGCTCTGGCATTTCTATATCTAAAAAAACAATTTCCGGTTTAGATTTTTTTATAAACTCTAATGCAGCTAAGGGATCAAAATGCTTACCTATAATTTCTATTTCACTATTTTTACTTAAAATAAAACTTAGTTCGTCTAAAGATAACTTTTCATCATCTACTAAAACTACTCTTAACATATAAACCCCACCCATATTTAAATTTCATTATAATAATTGAAATATATTATACTTTTTAATCTTACCCCACACTGAAAATATTGTCAATTTAATATGAAAGCTAAACATTTAAAGAAAAATATTGAGAATTAGCAAAACTCCTCATGTTTTATGTTCTCTATTGGTATGTTTAAAGTTATACAGGTTCCCACATTCAACTTACTAACAACTTCAAGCTTTGCATTATATAAATCTTTATATTGAGAATTAGAAGCGGAAATGGAGCCACCATTTTTATCATTAAGGATCTGTGCTATCTGCTTTTCAGACATGCCTACACCATCATCCTTAACTTTTATCACGACTTTTTCCTTCTGTTTCTTAACCACAAAGGTTATGGCCCCTCCTTGATTCTTCTTTAAAATCCCATGGGTAATAGCATTGTCTATCAAATTATAAAGTGAGTTTTTAGGAATTAAAAAATCTACGTCTTGCTGAATATCATATTTAATATTTAACCTTTCTCCGAATCTAACCTTTTGAATATACAAATATGCTTTTATATACTCTATTTCCTCATATAAAAAAACCATTTCGTCCGTTACGTTAAAATTAAATCTTAGATAGCTACTAAGTTCTAACACAACTTTCCTAGCTTCTTCCGCATCTTGTCTACAAAGTGATAAAATACTGTTTAAAGTATTAAACAGAAAATGTTGATTAATATAGCTTATCATTTGTGAAGGTTCTTTTTTAGCTTCAGCATTATTTATTGTTTTTAACTTGTTTTTTTTATATTCTGTCACAGCTTTACTCTCCTTATGAACATTTATGACACATCTTTCTATGGGTAATGAAAAATCTCTAAATCAGCGTATTTTTATGTTTAATAAGTATATCGTTGAATTATATATATACCTTAGAAAAAAACAAAACATATATTGCAAAGACTAGCTAAACTTTTAATCTTTATCCATTAACTACTAGACATTTTCCAGTTATTAATTTACTATTAATTAAGAGAATTATATTAAACAACTTTTAAAATATAGAGGAGGTTTTTAATTATGGCTGCTGCACATTCGTTTGACATAGTATCAGATGTAGATATGCAAGAAGTTGACAATGCAATAAACCAAGCATTAAAAGAAATCAAACAAAGATATGACTTCAAAAATACTATTACTGAAATTAATTTAGGGAAAGAAGATATTAAAATAGTATCTGATGATGATTTTAAATTGAAATCGGTTATAGAAGTTCTTACTAGTAAATTAATTAAAAGAGGTATATCTGGAAAGGCATTGGACCTTGGTAAACAAGAGCCTGCTACCTTAGGTGCTGCAAGACAAACTGCTAAAATTATAAAAGGTATTTCTGCAGAAAAAGCAAAAAAAATAATTGCAGAAATCAAAGCTAGTAAAATTAAAGTTCAAGCTCAAATGATGGATAATCAATTAAGAATTACTGGTAAGGACCTTGACGATTTACAAGCAGTAATGGCTTTAATAAAATCAAAAGATTTTGATATAGCTCTGCAATTCACTAATTACAGATAGTAACTAAAAAAGGGTTAGCTCAGTTTTAATAAAACTGCACTAACCTTTTTTTACTATTCATTTTACTGCTTTAGCTATGGTGGCATAGGATTCTTTTGTATAATCATTAAAGGCAAAATCTCCAAACAGGTTTATTTGTGAAAAACCAGCTTCCATTAACATACCAATAAGTTCATCACTTCTTAAAGTTATAAGTGGTACTGAATTTTCATAGTGTTTTTCTTCACCATTTTCTCTTATTATAAGTTCAGTGTTAAAGTATACCAGGCCCATTTCTTCCTTATATTCGTAATTCCTTATAAAGGTAACCCCGTTTTGCTCTTTGTTTATAGTAGGCAATGCTGTGACATTTTTATCAATAATTCTATCATAATTTATAATTTGAATAATACAAACACCTTGTGGTGCTAATTTATCATATATTTCACTTATAAGTTTTTGGATTTTTTCCTTACGCTGTAAATGTACAATGGAATTTCCAAT
>CALJTN010000332.1 GCA_937976175.1 uncultured Clostridiaceae bacterium
TTATAACTCCAGGTATATTCATCAAAGCCTTTTCAATTCGGACTTCACAAGAGGTACAGGTCATGTTATAGACTTTAATTTTCTGTTTTTTATTACTCATAATGCACCTTCTTTTTTATTATATTATGATATATTAACTAAGACACATTATTTATTTTCATATGCCTAGCTTAAAGTATAAAGGCTTGGCATGAAGATTTTATGAAGATGAAAGCAAGAAAACAATACTATTTTACATTTTATGTTAAAAAATTATGTTAATTATAATATTAACATAATTTCTTCATAATCTCTTTATACAGGTAAGATAAAATATAACTAAGTTAAAGTATTAAAAAATTGGAGGTTTAAATATGAAATGTCATGTAAATAATAAAGATAATAAAGATAATAAAGATGGTCATAAGCATAGCCCCTTAAAGTATATGCTACACATGATTCTTTGTTGTGGATTACCTATAGTAATTCTGGTTTTACTTCCGCTTATAACAAGATTTAGTCAGAGTACCGGTAGTGTAATGGCAAGGATAGTGCCATTTATATGCCCTATAATGATGATTGGAATGATGGCAATGATGTTTGGTAACAAAAAATCAAGTTGTTGTGATAAAACTAATAGTGATAAAACTAATAATGATAATACTAATAGTGATATTAGTAAGGAATATGAGCTAAATAAACCTGTGGAATAATAAGGTAGTATTTATTACTGACAAGTAACGTGCGCAAAATATAATGGATATTGTAAAGAAGGAGAGACTCGATATATCCATAGAGGTCTCTCCTTTTATTTTGCTGCTAAAAGATTTTACCTACAGCAAGTACTAATTTAACCACATTTCACAATGGCTAATATTGCAGTACCATCGGTAATGAATGGCTTTGTAGATGATGCTTTTGTAAGTATACTATATTAAGGAAATAATAATGGAGGTAGGTATGAACAGTACTGATAAAATTAGGAAGAAATACAATAGAGCAGCTAAGTTTTATGATATACTAGAAAATCCTATGGAGATGATGGCTCTAAAAAAATGGCGTATAGAGTTAATGAAAGAATTAAAAGGCAAGGTTTTAGAAGTAGGGGTAGGTACAGGGAAGAATATAGAACACTATCCCATGGATATTGATATTACTGCTATTGATTTTAGCGAAAAAATGCTTGAAAAAGCTTATGCAAAAGCAGCAAAACTTCATAAGAAAGTAAAATTAATTAGTATGGATGCCCAAAATATGAATTTCCCAGATAATACTTTTGATGTGATTTTTACTACCTGTGTTTTTTGCTCAGTACCAGATCCTATATTAGGCTTACAGGAAATGAGAAGGGTATGCAAATCAAAGGGTAAAATAATAATGATTGAACACGTTAGAAGTGAGAATAAGATTTTAGGATTAATTATGGATATATTAAATCCCATATTTGTAAATAGCTATGGTGCTAACATCAATAGAAAAACTATAGACAATATTAATCGTGCAGGATTTATCAATGTATCTGTTACAAATTTGTATAGCGATATAGTTAAAAAGATAGAAATAATAAATATAAAGTAAAGTCCATAATAAAGTGCTTATAGAAAAAATTAATAAATGTAGCTAGGTTTGCTTACACAAACCTAGCTACATTTATTAATTAAATTACTAGTTTAGATATTTATCACGAATTTCTTCTACATCTGTAGTGGTTAAGTCATTAACTACATCAATTATTCCAAGCACCACATCATCTTTAAGAATTGCATAAGTACCGATTTTTTTAGGGCTAAACTCTACTTCATTTACACCTTTTTTTGCAATAAATGAAGAGAGTTTGTCTTCAGTAGCTGCATCTACAATAACATATTCACCCTCAGCATTGTTAAAATCACTTAAATCAAAGGTTAATTTTGTGTTTATAGTATTGCCTGTAACTATTATTAGAGGTGAAAGTTCATATCCAATACCTTTAAAGGTAGCACTTTGGTAGCTGCCAGAAATTATGGATTTTTTAACTAAAGTTTCTGTTGGAACTAAAGTTATGTTATTACCATAAATACTAGGCTCAATTGATTCATCTGAATCCTCATCTACGGGACCTGCGCAACAGCTTGGGCCTGTACTTGGTGGTGGTAATGATGGATCAGCTTTTGAGGTATCTACAGTATCAAGGTTATCTACAACCTTTATTACCCCTCTTATCATACCCATCCAGCAGCTAAAGTTTATATCTTTATCTCCTGGCATAAATTCATCTATAATATTTTCACCACTTTTTATTTTTTTCTCAATCTTTAATGATTGAGCTACAATTGCATTATTACAAGAGTTTATTTGCTTCCCATCAATTATCCATTTAACGGGGATTCCCTTTTGGACATAGAAGGCATTAGGAGTATAACCGTTGTTGTCAGCAGTCATATTTATGACCTGAACGCCATCTTGCATAATAGCTTTAGTAACATTTGGGTTAGAAGAACCATTAGAAGATCCACCTAGAACGCTGGTTGAAGCATTTTCTAAAGCTGTAAGTGGATTAACATTAATTCCAGCCAGCGTTAGTCCTCTATTTCCCATAATAAGGCCAAGAACTATTATAAGAACTCCGCTAAATTTAAGGATTTTCTTTGTGTAACCCTTGCTAAGTAAACCTGATATAGCTCCAAAGGTTAACATAAGTGGAACTGTTCCAATTGCAAACATAAACATAGACAAGGCACCTTTTGTTGCACTGCCTGTTCCAAGAGCGAAAAGTTGCATAGTTTGAAGTGGGCCACAAGGCATAAGCCCATTTAAAATTCCAATTATAAAGGGAGAGCCAGATTTATTTTTAGCTTTACATAGGGAATAAGGCAACTTAATATTGAATTTTCTAAAAGCACTAAAGCCAGCCATATTAAAGCCCATGATAATCATAAATACTCCAGCAAAAATTTGCATTCCTGCTCTTGCAGTAATTGAAAATGAAAATACTGAACCAAGCGCACCTATTATACCTCCAAGGATGGTATAAGATACAACTCTTCCTAAATTGTATAAAAGAGCGGGCATAATAGCTTCAAACTTATTATTGCTCTCTTTTGATAAGGTTTGGGAAATCATAATTCCACCGCACATACCAATGCAATGTATGGAAGTTAGAACTCCAACTACAAAAAGGACAGCATAAGATGCATTATTAAGCTTTGCTTCCATATCAAAACCACTAGTTTTTAATCCAAGTAGCACCACTGCAGCGACGATTATAAGGATTCCAATAAACTTATAGTCCTTTGGAGTTTCCGTACTATAGCCAGCA
This sequence comes from uncultured Clostridiaceae bacterium, assembly GCA_937976175.1. GTDB lineage: Bacteria > Bacillota > Clostridia > Clostridiales > Clostridiaceae > Clostridium_AD. Next base: position 3,278 of record CALJTN010000332.1, read on the forward strand.
GTTTTAATGGTAGCTTTAATTTTATTTAGGTTACATAGGTTATCATCATATTGGATTTCAGCAAATTGACCACTATAGCTTACTTTAACCATTATTATACCCTCTAGGTTTTTAACGGCTGTTTCAACACGATTTTCACAAGATGCACAGGTCATATTGTACACCTTAATAGTTTCCTTTCTAAAACTCATAAATTCCCTCCATTATATATGTATTTATTATAATAAGTATATAAAATAGGTATGTTGATTTTATGAAGATACAGTGTTATTATGTAAATAGAATATTAACTTTTCTAAACTATTATAGTTATATAGTATACATTAGGCATATTCAAAAAATAACTAGTCAGTACGCTAGTCTATTTTCTTTTATATACCTTATGAAAAGTGAAAATCTTCATAATATCTTTATATTTTTTTGCAATAATATTTTCAGAGAGGTTTTAAATTCTCATTTTTTAAATCAGTAGCAATTTTATATTTTTTTTAAAACACAACACCCCCCAGGGGGGTAGGGATACAATATTCTGATTTTTAAGAGCATAAAGGAAGGTGAAATTCAAATTAATAAAGATAAAAGCAAATTAAATTAATTGGTAATAAAAAATAAGGAGGAAAATAACATGGAAAATAAAATACTTGAAATTGAAGGAATGACCTGTTCAGCTTGTGCTAAAGCTATAGAGAGAATTTCGAAAAAGTTACCAGGAGTTGAAGAGGCAAGCGTAAACTTTGCTACAGAAAAGCTAAATATAAAATATGATGAGTCAAAGATTAAATTATCAGATATACAAAGTTCAGTTAAAAAGTCTGGGTATAAACTATCACTACAAAAGACTACTAAAGTCTTAAAGATAGAAGGAATGACTTGTTCAGCTTGTGCTAAGGCTGTAGAAAGAACAACTAGAAAGCTTAGTGGAGTAATAGAAGCCAATGTTAACTTTGCAACTGAAAAATTAACTATTTCTTTCGAATCATCAGTAGTAAGCATAGCGGATATAAAAAAAGCAATAGTAAAAGCTGGATTTAAGGCTATAGAAGATGAAAGTAGTATAGATGAGGATAAAAAGAAAAAAGAAAAAGAGATAAAAGATTTATGGAATAGATTTTTAATATCTGCAATTTTTGTAGTGCCACTTACATTAGTTGCAATGGTACCTATGTTTGTAATGCTACCGGAAGCAATTGATCCAATGATGAATATGGAGGCTTTCGCTATTATACAATTAGTATTAACTTTACCAATAATGATTGCAGGTAGAAAGTATTACTTAGTTGGATTTAAATCATTATTTAGATTAAGTCCCAATATGGATTCATTAATATCAATTGGTACCTTAGCAGCATTCTTGTACAGTGTATTTGCAGTGATTCAAATACTTGCAGGCAAAACTGGGTATGAATTATATTTCGAAACCGCAGGAGTAATTTTGGCACTTATAACTCTTGGTAAATATTTAGAAGCAGTAACTAAAGGAAAAACCTCTGAAGCAATTAAAAAGCTCATGGGTCTTGCTCCAAAAACTGCTATGATAATTCGTGATAATGTGGAAATAGAGATTGCAATTGATGAAGTAGAAGTTGGAGATATAGTAATAGTGAAGCCAGGTGAAAAAATGCCTGTAGATGGAGAGGTAGTAGAGGGCATTACATCTGTAGATGAGTCAATGCTAACTGGTGAGAGTATGCCAGTAGAAAAAAGTATTGGACATAAAATAATTGGTGCAAGTATAAATAAAAATGGATCTATTAAGTATAGGGCAACTAAAGTTGGTAAAGATACGGCCCTTGCACAAATAATAACCTTAGTTGAAAATGCTCAAGGCTCAAAAGCTCCTATAGCAAAACTAGCGGATGTTATATCAAGTTATTTTGTACCAGTAGTTATAGCAATTGCCTTAGCTTCATCACTAGCTTGGTTTTTAGGTGGGGAATCCCCAGTGTTTTCATTAACAATATTCATTTCAGTGCTGGTAATAGCTTGCCCTTGTGCTCTTGGCCTTGCAACACCTACAGCAATAATGGTGGGAACAGGTAAAGGAGCAGAATATGGGGTTCTTATAAAAAGCGGTACAGCCCTTGAAACTGCACATAAAGTTCAAACTATAGTATTTGATAAGACTGGAACACTTACTGAAGGAAAACCTAAGGTAACAGATATAATTACTGTAGAAGGTATTGATGAGAAATACTTACTTCAGATAGCTGCCTCTGCGGAAAAAGGCTCTGAGCATCCATTAGGAGAAGCTATAGTTAAAGGAGCAGAAGAAAGATCCTTAGAACTTAAGAAGGTAGAAAGCTTTAAAGCCATACCTGGATATGGAATAGAAGTTAGTATAGATGGTAACAAAATCATATTAGGAAATAAAAAACTTATGATAGAAAGTAAAATTTCCTTAGAGCAGCTTGAGGAAATTTCAAACAAACTTGCTGAAGAAGGCAAGACGCCAATGTATGTAGCTATTGAAAATAAATTAAGTGGAATAATTGCTGTTGCTGACACAGTTAAAGCAAACAGTAAAAAAGCTATAGAAATACTTCATAGCATGGGCATAGAAGTTGCCATGATAACTGGTGATAACAAGAGGACTGCTGCAGCTATTGCGGCGCAAGTTGGCATTGATAGAATACTAGCAGAAGTTCTACCTGAGGACAAAGCAAATGAAGTTAAAAAACTTCAAGCAGAAGGTAAAAAGGTTGCTATGGTTGGAGATGGAATTAATGATGCTCCAGCACTTGCTCAAGCTGATATTGGTATAGCAATAGGTTCAGGTACAGACGTTGCAATGGAATCTGCAGATATAGTTCTTATGAGAAGTGACTTAATGGATGTACCTACAGCGTTACAGTTAAGCAAAGAGACTATAACAAATATTAAGCAAAACTTATTTTGGGCCTTTGCTTACAATATATTAGGAATACCTGTTGCCATGGGGGTACTGCACTTATTTGGAGGTCCACTTCTAAATCCTATGATCGCAGCCCTTGCAATGAGTTTTAGCTCCGTTTCTGTTTTAACAAATGCATTACGATTAAAAGGATTTAAGCCTCATGGAACTACTAGGGAAGAATCACAAATGTTTAAAATAGTTTCAAGATATTTAGTTTATATCGTTTACTTCTTAGGTGTAGGAATGGTATCCAGTGGAATAGTTTTGATGCCTTTTAATAAGACACGATATGGAACAATATTAATAATTGGACTGATACTATTTAGTACAGGTTCCTTTATAAATGAAGTAATAATAGACAAAAAGCATTTATCTCTTAAAGAAAGTCTTAAGCTAGTAATAGTTTCTCTTACTCTAGCTATAGGTATAGGTATGATTAGTGGTGGTATTGCTCATTTTAAAGAAACTCCAGTTTACGTATCCTATTTAATACCTACTGGTATAGTGATATCCTTTATTAGTTTTAAAATAAAAAATGCTTTTGAACTTACTAAAAAACAATTTATAATATTAGTTATTATGGTTCTTGTGGCAGCACTTGCTATACATTTGGGGTTATCCACAGCTGCTAATGCTATGTTAAATACAACTCCTGGTGGGGATATATTTAAGGGACACATGTAAGGCATATCATTAAAGGGTCTCTGCTTAAGGGATAATATGCAAATAGTATAAGCCAGATGATTAATTCATCTGGCTTTTCTATTGGTTTAAGTAATCTATACAAAAGTACTTGCATCTGCTATAAATTTATCTACCCATAGAGCAAAGGCAAATAGGCCACTGTGTTTAGTGCTTCATCTTAGGAGAAGTTCCCCCTTCACCGTTTGAAGGTTCTATCTCTATTAAATGATCCAAGTTACCCTGTTGTTCTTGAGATATCCATGGATTATCACCGGCTATGAATAGGTGATTATAAGGCCCTTCAGTTGGATCCTTTTCGAAACGTGGCTTAAGTTGTTTTAAAAAATCTAGAAGTTCCGAAGGTGCTTTAGCACTATCTGTAAGAAGAAGTGGAGCATGTTTCCCACGGTGTGAAAAGGCAGCTGCTGATATACATTCTTTTGCCTGAGAGCTACTCACTAATAATAATCCATGCCCTGGCATGGTTATACCCCACCCAAAATCTGTTGCCTTATCCTTGAATTTTGTGAAGGCAATTGCATTAGAGTATGGAGTGTCCCCAGCAATACGAGTAACCTTTCCGTACTTTTTCAGTTCAGTTTCAATATTTTTACTAACTACTGAGGTAGGTCCAAGGAGATAAATATTAGCATTGCCCTTACGCTTATTTAGGGCGTTTTCAGTTTCAGGAGAAATAGTATCCTTTGTTACATATAGCAGCGGTTCAGGCATATGAGCAATCCAATTACCTGCAGGCAATGTATATTCAATCTGCTCAGAGGAAGCTACAATTACAGAGTTAGGCAGTTCGCCAGAGATGGAGGAATAGTACCCGTCAATATCTTCCGCAAGCTTATTAGGATTATCTCCTTTTATCTCATAAATTTTATAACCTAGATCCCTTAGCTGAGTGCCTGCATTATCACTCATACCTACAGTAATTACCTGGATACCATCAATACTACCCTGTGGATTTAAGCGAGATAATTCACTAAGTACTGCCGGGGATATATTTTCTTTACTGGATATTAGTAAGGGACCGTCACTAGGGTGATGTATTAAGTTAACTGCTGCTAGCTGTATCTGCCAACTCTCACTTGGGGCTATCAGTACTGCTTTCGGCCGGTTGCCAGTCTCCGTGGAAGGCCAAATCATACAAGCGGTAGCTAGAGAAATGCCTTCCGCATTATTGCCTAGAATTCTACTGGTGTTTTTTGTAACTATTGTGTAAGTATTAATAGCCTTATCTCCCGTCACAGTGTTCTCACCTTGCGTTAGGTTATTCTGGGTCTCATTTGTATAATTAGGTCTGCAGCCAGTGGAAAGTAATAGTGGAATTGTAAGGGTGAGGGTAATCAATCTTGTTGCTTTAAAGTTTATCATAAGTTTCACTCCTCATGGTTTTTGATATATTTATAGTTCCCAAAAGATAAAAAAACATCCATAGATTTGATTTACACAAATCTGTGGATGTTCCCAAAGTGAGATTAAGTGATGCTTAAGGGGCATCATCTATATAATTTATTATGCCTTTGGCAATTGCCTCAGCAAATTTTTCTTGATAAGAAGAATTATTAAGCATCATTTCATCATTCTTGTTAGTGATATATCCTAGTTCTATGAGTACGGTAGGTGCTTTAACATTTCTAAATATTGAAAAATCTTCGCTTCTTATTCCTCTATCGCGAAGCCCCACATCCTTAATAATTTGATCATGGATTAGGTTGGCAGCCTCCTTGCCTTTTAAACTTCCATTGCTGTAAAAGGTTTCAGTACCATTGACACTTTTCTGTTCAAAGCTATTGAGGTGTATGCTTACAAAAAGGTCTACTTCAAGATTGTTTGATATATTTGCCCGAGCTGCTAAGTCTTGCTTTTGCTCTGCAGGCCAGGATACTTGGTCACTTTCCCTGGTATAAACTATATCAATATTGCTCTCCTTTAGAATATCACCCACCTTTAAAGCTATAGGTAAAATAATGTTTTTTTCCATTGTTCCTTTAGAACCTATTGAGCCAGAATCATAACCTCCATGACCTGCATCTAAAACTAGGACTTTTTTTGGTGCTGCCTGGATGGTATTAGCACTTAAGCTTGTTTTAGGACTAACTATAGTATTATTCCGCACCTGCTGAGTAAGTAAATTTTTAGAGTCATTTAAGTAAGCTACATAATTATAGAATAGAAAGATAATAATTAAGGGGGCTAAAATTGCATATAAATATTTGTTTTTATCACGCATCGCTGTATGCTCCTAAGTTGTGTCATATAATCTTCTTAATTAAGCTTAACAAAATGTTATGAAGAGAGAGTGAAGAAATCCCCATCACAGAGGAAAGGATAAAAACTATAACAATATTGTTCGCAATTTTAGTATTATTAATATGGAATAGAATGAGAAATTTTTTATAAAATATCAAAAAAGTATAAAAAATTACTAGAATATAGGGTATAATATAAGGTATAAAAATAAATTTACAAATTATTAATACAATTGTCATTAAAATGACATGGAAAAAGTATAATTTATTAGGAAGAATGTTTAATTATATAAATATATAAAAGTATAGAGATATAAAGATATAAGTATGTGAAGATTGGCAGTTGTCATCTGATACATATGAGCACAAGGGGGAATGGTTAGATGGAAAGTAAGGAAATTGCCATTTTGATAGCAGTAATAATGGCATTCTTTGCAACGCTTATAATAAGCAAAGATCAGGTAGTAGCCAGCGAAAGTATTCCAGTGGTTAACTATATGGTAAACGATGGCAATAGGGATAAGGCACAGCGCCAAGGTGTGGAAGATGCTGAATACGAGAAGATAATGTATGAGCATTTATTAGATTATAAGCAGAGCAAGGTAAAAGAAAATATGCAAAAACAAATGGAGTTAGACACTTTAGAAAAAAACATTAGAGAACTAGTAGGTGCTAATGTGGATAATTTTGGGTTGGTTTATTACGACACAAAGTCTAAAAAGTCTATTGAAATCAATGCAAACAAGCAGTTTATGGCAGCCAGCACAATAAAAATACCTATAAACATGCTTATGTATGATATGGTTCAAAACAAAGAAATTGACATTAATGAAAAATTAAAATATGAAGAATGTGACTACGAAGATGGTGCAGGAGTGCTTCAAGGCTCAGACTTAAGCAAACCTATTGCCTTAAAGACCTTAAGTGAATTTTCAATAATATATTCAGATAATATAGCTATAAACATGCTACTAAGAAAAGTAGGTTATGAAAATAGATATAATTATATTGAAAAAGTTGTTGGACATGCTATAGAGCATGAAGGAAATAATACTACACCTAGGGATTCTTTTAAAATTTTAGAAAGATTATATTCAAATCCTGATAACAATAAATACTACAAGAATATAATCGAAACTATGAAAAAAACAGAATACAATGACAGGATAGATAAGTATATTCCAAAGGAAATTGTAGCTCATAAAATCGGGGACTATGCTGAGTATGTAAATGATATAGCCATCGTATGCAAGGAAAATCCATATATTCTTGTTGTTCTTACAAAGGAGATTCCCAATGCAAAGGAAACTATTGGACAAGTCTCTAAGATGATATATGATTACCACAAATAGTAAAGGCATAAATACCTTACATATTAAAGAAGTAATAAGCTATTAAGCATATATGCACAGAATACATTTCTGGCACATATGCTTTTTTATATTGTGCGTTTTTAAATTTTTACATATATGTCTAAAAATCTTCTCAATATGAAATACTATACTAATAAGAAGAAGCAGTAAAATAATTATAAAAAAACATTAGGAATTAGTACCTATGAGTGAGGAGAAAAAATAATGAAAACATATGTGAAGAAGTGGGTAGCCATAATAACCATTGGTATATTAAGTGTATTATTGCTAATTAACAATGCTGGATATAGGAAGTATAGAGCCTTAGTAGAAAAAGATGTAACGGCTTTAAATAATATAGTTACTTTAGAAGGCACAAAAGCTCCCATGAAAACCTCTTTAGAGAAAACAGCATATTTAAGACCTCACGACAGCATAGACTATTTGTCCTTACAATATGGAACTAAGCATCAGCCTAGTATTGGCTACATGGGTGCTATAAAAACCTTTGATTTTGATGAAAATCAATATACCCAGGTGAAGGTGTTAGATATTAAGGAGCAGTGGGCAAAGATATCAATAGAAGCTTATATACCCAAATGGTACATAGTAGATAAGGTGGATAAGACTTTTAAGAAAGAGGATATTATACATTCAATTAACAGTAAAAAAATGTATACAAAAGAACCCTGCCCTATGAAGCTAGCTCCTGATAAGGATAGTTTTACTCAGTTAAGCTTAGAAAAAGGCAAAGCAGTGTATATAACAAAAGAGTATGGCAATTGGTATTTTATTAAGCTACAACAAACCTATAAGGACACTGACTTTACACAAGGCTGGGTAAAAAAGTCTCACATTGCAACAAGCAAAGAGACAGAGCCCTTAGAGGCCATAATTAAAAAAGGAACCCTAGTAATGGAATATTACGACACTGAGGAAAAGCAAGCAAGAACTTTAAATTATGATATACCAGTATATATTACCCCTGAGAAAAACATAGGGGACTTTATATATGGTAAAGCAACAGAGAACTGGGGATTTTGGATCAATAAAAAGGACATAGATTTCACCTATAACCTAAAAAAAATACCATAATTTTATATAAAATCTATTTACAACACTAATTGAAATAGTGTATAATAAAACAAGATAATGAGAATCAATATCAATTAATAAAAACAGTAAAACAAGCTGTTTTTATTTTTAACCATAAGATGAGAATAAATATCAAATGAGCTTCATATAGCAATTTTTAGAGAAAAAGCTAGGGGTGTAGAATTTTTAGCTAGATATAAAATAAATATAACATAAAGAAAGGATAGAGAAAAATGAGTGTATTAGTTATAGGTGGAGATAATTTAGGGACTTTGACAGAGCATTTGAAAATAAAAGGCTTTGAGAAAATTAATCATGTTACAGGAAGAAAAAAGAGAGATCGCAAGGTAAACATACCAAATAATACAGATTTGGTTCTAATTTTAACAGATTATGTAGGACATCAACTAACAAAGCAGATAAAAGAAAGTACTAAAGACTCTAAAGCTGAAATTATGTATTCAAAACGTTCATGGACTCATATGGAAAAGGGTATAGAAGAGTTTTTATCAAAATAATATAAACATATGCTTTAGTTTGTTCAAAAAAGTATATATTACGTAAAATGTATTTTGCGTAATATATACTTTTTTTATTTGAATTATATTTTACCAGTGAAGCCTATGATTTAAGTGACGATTTTAGCTTTAACCTCATAATATAAAGCATGAAGTTTTAGCGAGGCAGGTGAAAAAATGGAAAACTTAACATTAAAACTCACGGAAATTGCCGTAGGAAAAAAAGTACAAGTGGTAGAATTACTTTCAAAGGGTTTATCAAGACAGCGAATGCTGGATTTAGGTATAGTACCAAATACCATTATCCACGTGCTTAGGCAGAGCCCCTTTGGAGATCCTACCGCATATATTATAAGAGATACTTGCATTGCACTAAGAGAAGAAGAAGCGAAAAATATTATAGTAAAGCACATATAGATGTAGATCAGAGATTAGAACAACTGTCTAATAAGGCTTAAATATAAAAGCAGAATCTCCATTAATAACAATAGAGAAAGGAGAAGAAAGAATGGGTTTAACTCATAGTTCTAGTACTAAGCAAGGGTTAAAGGACCTCTTTAATGTTGAAAAATCTAAGGAAGAGGATTATGTTATTGCACTTGCAGGAAACCCCAATACAGGTAAGAGTACAGTATTCAATGAATTAACTGGACTTCATCAGCATACAGGAAATTGGCCAGGCAAAACCGTTGTAAACTCTCAGGGGAAATATGCTCACAAGGACAAAAATTTTATTTTAGTGGATTTACCAGGCACCTACTCTCTTCTTGCTAGTTCTGTAGAAGAAGTAGTAGCTAGAGATTTCATATGTTTTGGAAAGCCAGAGGTAACAGTGGTGGTTTTGGATGCAACTTGCATTGAGAGAAATTTAAACTTACTTTTACAGGTGTTAGAGATTACTGATAAGGTAGTAGCTTGCGTAAATATGATGGATGAGGCCAAAAGTAAAAATATAAAAATAGATATAGATTTACTATCAAAGGAGTTAGGTATTCCCGTGGTACCAACTACGGCGAGAAGCAAGATAGGCATGAATATTTTAAAAGATACCATATATGACTTATGCCTTAATAAAATCCATACTTGTCCAATAGAAATTCAATATCCCACAGAGATTACAGAAGAAATACAGCAAATTACAGCCATGCTAAGCTCTATTTTTAAGGACAAAATCAATACCAAATGGCTTGCATTAAGGCTTCTAGATGGAGATGAATCAATTTTAAATTCTATAAGTAAATTTTTAGATTATGATTTAGGAACAATTAATAGGAAGGTGTAATTATTGACTTTAAAGCAAGATGAAGATATCAAGGCGATTCTTAAAAAATCCAAAGTTTTTAGGAGTAAAAATAACGAAAATATAAGAGATACCATTGTAGAAACTATTTACAAAACAGCAGAGGAAATAACCAGAAAAACCGTTGAAAAAGATACGGAAAGGTTATTGTCTCAGCAAAAAATTGATGACATAATTACCTCTAAGAAAACAGGGATACCCATAATGTTAGTATTGCTAGCCTTGATATTCTGGCTTACAATCCAGGGCGCAAACTACCCCTCAGAGTTTTTAGCGAAGTGGTTATTTTGGATAGAAGCAAAAATTGGATTATTTTTCATCTATATAAACGTTCCCCTTTGGTTAAATGACCTTTTAGTACAAGGGGTATACCGAACCTTTGCTTGGGTAGTTGCCGTAATGCTTCCACCTATGGCAATATTCTTTCCTATATTTACACTACTAGAGGATGGCGGATACCTACCTAGAATATGCTTCAATCTAGACCACGCCTTTAGAAAAGCTTGCTGTCATGGGAAACAAGCACTAACCATGTGCATGGGCTTTGGTTGCAATGCTGCGGGAGTAATAGCTTGTAGGATAATTGAATCTCCAAGAGAAAGACTTATAGCTATTGTAACAAATAATTTTGTACCCTGTAATGGAAGATTTCCAACCCTTATAGCTCTATCCATGGTGTTTGTAGGTGTGAGTTTTTCGTCAGCTAGTAGTTCCATTATAGCTGCACTAATGGTAGTGGTTTTAGTACTTATAGGTATAGGAATTACGCTGCTAAGCTCCTATGTATTATCAAAGACAATACTAAAAGGAATACCCTCAAGCTTTACCTTAGAGCTTCCGCCCTATAGAAAACCACAACTAGGAAGAGTGCTATACACTTCTATAATTGATAGAACCATGTTTGTATTAGGCAGAGCAATAACTGTAGCCGTGCCAGCAGGTGCTATAACCTATATACTTTCAAATGTGATGATTTATGAGGTAAGTATATTAGCACATGCAGCAAGTTTTCTTAATCCCTTTGCGGAGGCTATAGGACTAGACGGATTTATTTTAATAGCTTTTATCTTAGGATTCCCGGCAAACGAAATTGTACTGCCAATTCTTTTAATGGCATACTTATCTAAAGGAAGCATGCTTCAATTTGAAAGCATAGACCAGCTTAGAGAAGTTTTGCTTAATAATGGGTGGACTTATCTAACTCTAATAAATACCATGTTATTTTCACTACTACATTTTCCTTGCGCTACCACCGTATGGACCATAAAAAAAGAAACAGGCAGCATAAAATGGACGATATTATCTGTGCTAATGCCCACCGCCATTGCTATAGTGGTTTGCTTTTGTACAACTCAGATTTATAGAATTTTTCAGTGAAGCGAAGGCCAAAACCTTGGGGACGGTTAACAACTATTTAAATATTTAGTATTAATTTATAACTGTCCCCACTACATTACATTCCATTAAATTCATAACTGTCCCCAGGTCCCCAAGTCCCCAGGTTCCCCACCAACAAATCTAAAAAAATAAAGACTTTTGTTTTAACAAATCCCACGAATTTGTTAAAACAAAAGTCTTGCTCCAAGAAAAAATCTTGCACCAAACCGGGCATAAGCCAGCATGTCGATTTGGTGTTTAAGGCAAAGGCCTTACGAGCTACTCCCTCTTATTTTAAAGTAGAAGCTATATGAATATTGCATTACAGTAAGCGATTTAATTATATTAATAAGATTTCAAGGATATATTATTAATATATCAAGGATATTTTAATAATAACTTCAGAAGGATAAGGAATTCGTAATCTATGAATAGTTATTAAAAAACCCGTAAATATATAAAGGAGGAGAATATTCCTTCTGAAGTATAATTAAATTATCCTACTACATTCTATGCTAAAAAAGAAAAGTTGCTACAAGAAAAGCTACCAAAAGAAATATTTTTTACGAGAAATACTTTTTATGGGTAAAATATATCTGGGAAAGGGTATAAAACGTTCACAATACATAGAAAATAATGTATAATGTTATCTAATAATAATTACTTAGAAAGGCGTGAGTTAAAATGACTTATATAAAAAAATACCAAGAGTGGTTAAGTAATGAGCACTTTGATGAAAAGACTAGAGAGGAATTAAGATTAATAGCAGAAGATAATAAAGAAATTCAAGATAGATTTTACATGGATTTAGAGTTTGGAACTGCGGGACTCAGAGGGAAATTAGGTGCTGGACTTAACAGAATGAATATATATATTATCTCAAGAGCAACTCAAGGGCTTGCAGATTATATTAAAGACTATGGCAAGGAGTACATGGATAGAGGGGTGGCTATAGCTTATGACTGCAGACATTTCTCTGAAGAATTTGCAGCCACAGCAGCACAGGTTTTAGCAGCAAATGGAATAAAGGCTTATTTATTTGAAGAATTAAGACCTACTCCAGAATTATCTTATGCAGTAAGAAGCTTAAATACTGCCTCTGGAATTGTAGTGACTGCTAGCCATAACCCTAAAGAATACAACGGCTACAAGGTATACTGGGAAGATGGTGCTCAGATTTTATCATCTATTGCAGAGGGTATAACAGAAAAAATTCAGAGCATTTCAGACTTTAGTAGCATAAAAGTTATGGATATGCAAGAAGCCAAGGAAAAGGGCTTAATAGTAATGCTTGGAAAAGCTATGGATGATGAGTACATTGAAAAAGTAAAGGGACTTAGCTTAAGAGAAGACATAGATAAGGATATAAAAGTTGTCTATACTCCATTGAATGGCACGGGAAATATGCTTGTTCGACGAGTACTAAAGGAAAGAGGCTTTACCAATATAATAGTAGTTCCAGAGCAGGAAAATCCAGATCCAGACTTCACCACAGTAGGGTATCCAAACCCAGAGGACGTAAAAGCTTTTAAATACGCAGAGGAGCTTGGGAAAAAAGAAGCAGCGGAATTATTAATAGCCACAGACCCAGATTGTGATAGACTTGCCATAATGGTTAGAGATGAGAAAGGCGAATACGTTGCATTCAATGGTAATCAAACAGGAGCTATATTAATAAAATATGTGTTAGAAGGAATGAAAGAGAAGGGTATACTTCCTAGCAATGGTGCCATAGTAAAATCCCTAGTAACAGGTGATTTAGGCAAGGCTATAGCAAAAAAATACGGAGTAGAAACCTTTGAAGTACTAACAGGCTTTAAAAACATTTGTGGTAAAATCCATGATTTTAAAAGAGACAATAGCTATAAATTTATCTTTGGCTACGAGGAAAGCATTGGGTATGTTGCGGGCACTTTCGTTAGAGATAAAGATGCAGTAATATCCTCCATGCTTTTATGTGAAGCAGCAGCTTACTATAAAACACAAGGAAAAACTTTAATAGATGTACTAAATGAGGTATACGCAGAGTTTGGATATTACAGAGAAAAACTAATATCCATAGTTTTAGAAGGCATAGAAGGGCAAGAAAGAATTTCTAGGATGATGAAAGAATACAGAAAAGATAATCTAAAGACTCTAGGCACCGCAAAGCTTACTAAGTATATAGATTATGAAATAGAAAAATCCTATGACATAATTAATGGCACAGAAGAGCCTAGCGGAATTCCAGTATCTAATGTGCTTAAATTCTATTTTGATGATGAATCCTGGTATGCTGTAAGACCTTCAGGTACAGAGCCGAAAATTAAAATATACATGTATTCAAAGGGAGAAACTTTAGAATCAGCGGAAGAAAAATTAAAAGAAATGAAAGAGGTAATCATAGGAAAACTTCAAAGCACAAAATAGAGGTATAAAAGTATGTATTAAATAACAAGTCAGTATGCTAGGCTATTTTGCGTCGCATTTTGACTTGTTATTTATTTTCATATGCCTAAATTTTAAACTTTTTAACTAGTTCATTAAGCTTTTGTGCAAGGGCTGCTTGATTTTGTGAAGTTAAGGACACTCCCTCAATAGCCTTTGTGGTTTCATCAATACTAACCTTAATATCTCCTGTACGCGATGCGGAAAGCTGTGAATTTTCAGCTAGAGTCTCAACTGCCTCACTAACTTGATTTACAGTGGCTTCTACCTCTTCTGACATGGCAGCAATTTCTTCTGACATGGAGCTTACAAACTCACCATCTTCGCCATATTGCTTAGCAGAAGCAGCATATTGCTCTAAAACAGGCTCAATATTTTCTATAATAAACTTAAGTATGTCATTGCTATTTTCCGATAAATTGCTAAAGGACTCTTGAACTTTTGCTATAGTACCTTGAATAGTATTTACAGTTCTTGCGGATTGTTCTGCAAGCTTTCTTACTTCCTCTGCAACTACTGCAAAGCCTTTACCTTGCTCTCCTGCTCTTGCAGCTTCAATGGCTGCGTTTAGCGCAAGTAAATTAGTTTGAGCTGCAATTGATGCAATTCCATCAGCCATAACTTTAATTTCATCTACAACTTTTCCATCCTCTATAGCTTTTAGTATATTTTTTTCTTTCTCTTCATAAATACTTTTGCTACCTACTAATGCATTTTTAGCCGCTACTCGAACTTCATTTGCTTTTATTTTAATTTTTGCAGCATTACTGCTACCTTCCATGGCCTTTGAAGATAATTCCTCCATACTTGAGTTAACTTCTTCTACGGAGGCAGTTATTTCCTCAGATGTGGCACTGGCTTCTTGAGTGTTTTTATCTATTTCCTCAGTTGAATGATCTATAATCTCCATCCTAGACTTTATTTCTTGTACAGTAGCTAAAAGTTCTTTTGATGACGAACTCATATCCAAAGAATTAGTCATTATTTCCTGAACAAGCTGTTTAATATTTTGCTGTGCAGTATTTAAAGCTATGCCTGTTTGTCCAAATTCACTTTTCCCGTTTATAATAACTTCCTCAGAAAAATCATATAAAGATAGTCTTATGGCAAAGGCTTTTATTTTATTGATAGAATCCGTAAGTTTATGAGACAATGCAGCTACGAGCATTAAAGTCAGCATTAACAATAAAGCGCCAAATATTGCATTTTTTAATCTTATACCATATATAGAAGCAAAAGCGTCTGATTCCTTTTCCACAGTTATAACAACCCAATTATCTGAATTTCCAGGAAGGGTTATAGCATTATAAGCACTAATTACCTTATCTTTATTTGAGTCTACATACTGTGTGATTCCTTGCTCACCATTTAATGCAGAATTTATTATATTCTTCAACTTATCTGGCACTTTAATATCTTCAAGTTTAGTACTAGGAACACCCTTATCATCCGTTATTACTTTACCAGAGGAGTCTACCTCTTTAACAGTTTTAGTTAAAGTTTTATAATTATATATCTCTGAAATCTGAGTTTTATCAGGGTGGGCTATTACAGCCCCTTCTCCATCTATTACGTAAGCATAACTACTCTTAGTGCTATAGCGTTCAACTATAGTTTGAAGTTCCTCAAGTTTTAAATCCGCACCCATTACACCTATTAGTTCAGAGTTATCATCATATATGGGATATATTATAGAATTTACTGCAGAATTACCACCACTAGCTGACAAATAAGATTTTGTAATAAAAGGCTTTTTTAGCTCAAGTGCTTGCTTAAACCACCATCTATCTGCTCTATTAGCCAAATTTCCGCTACTTCGAGAAGTTTGATCACCGTTTAAATCTTGAATATAAAATAACTCAAAATATGGGTTTCTTTCTATAGTTCCTATAATTGCCTCAGTTTGTTTTTCAGGCACAAAATCACGAACCACCCTACTCATTGCTAACTCTTCAGTCAAGGCATAAGATTTAGTCATATAATCTAAAACACTATTTCCAATGGTTTTTGCCAAAATATTATTCTTTTCATAAACATCTTGCTTTAATTGCTTTGACATATAGTGATCAGAAATTAAGTTTGATAGTAAAAAAGGTATACCTATTGTTAAAATAGCAATAATGATTAGTTGACGTTTGATAGACTTCATTTTTATCCCCCTTTATTTTTTATATTTAAATTAGTGATTAATTATTAATTACATTCTAATTTACATTGATTATTTAAACTTACAAAAAATGAAATTAAATTAAAAATATAGAATATTTATTTTATATTTTACCACTTTAAATAACATATATCAATACAATTCGACAGTAAATTTCGATAAATATTTGGAATTTATGCCAATGTAACTATTTGTAAAAAATAACACTTAATACAGCCTTTGAAGGATTATCACGACAAAAAATCATTAAGCTTACCAATATGGTAAGCTTAATGATTTCTCTTCAAGTTAAACTATAAGTTTAAATACACTTATACTAAGAAAACTAATTCTAATTTAATGCTTTGGATTAGCGGATACTATTCCTATAGCTTTTGTAATAGCTGTGGTAACATTAATTGCTTCCTGCTTATTAACCTCGTTTAATGCTTTTGTGTATATTTCACCTTGCTCAGAAACTATATATTTTGTAGACAAAGAATTTAGGGCTATGGCCTTAATATCTAGTTTGCACTTTTCGCATTTGCAAATATTATCATATTCATTTAAAATCTCTTCTAACCTTCTGGTTACTTCAGTCTCGGAAAAATTTTTCAAATTGTACATTGTAATCCTCCTAGGCTATTATGAAATACATAATACATAATAAATAAATTATATCACATTTAATAAATACATAATATGAAAAATATATTTATCAATAACCCCATTTCACTTTTTAACTAGATATAATATACTGTTATTAGATAGTTAGACAATCATCTAAATGTCTAACACTTAATAAAGGAGAGATTGTATGTCTGCTTTGAATTTACCTTTTAAAGCCTTAGCTGACCCAACTAGGCGGAAAATTATAATGCTTCTTAAGAAAAAAGACCTTACTCCTGGAGAAATCGCAGAGTATTTTGATATGACAAAACCTAGTATCTCTCATCACCTCAATATGTTGAAACAAGCGGATCTTGTAAGTGATGAAAGAAAAGGCCAGAACATTTATTATTCATTAAACACTACTGTATTCCAAGAAGTTATTGGCTGGTTTTTTGATGCAACTCATTATAATGAAGGAGATGATCTTAATAATGAAAAAGATACTTAATTCTATAAAAAGTGATTGGCTTATTATCACTATAATTGCCTTGACTTTTATAATTTGTTTATACTAATAATGACTGTAATTTCTATTGTTCCTATAGTATATTCTTACATCATATTTAAAAAGCTTAATAAAGTATAACTCAAAAAAAAGGTAGAGCAGCATAGAAGACTATGTTTCTCTACCTTTTCTTTATAATTAGTTGTTAACCGTCCCCAGGTTTTATCCCCAGGTTTTATACTATACTATCATTTAAGATGGTATAAAAAATTAGCAGCAGTAAATTAATGTATTACGGGTAAAACTATACATGATATAATATAATAAGTAAAATCAATACGTGTAGCGTGATTTACAGCAGATATAGAAGGGATGTGTTTTTGTGAGTTTAAGATTTATCTACGGAGGAGCAGGCAGAGGAAAAAGTACTTTCTGCGTGCAAGATATAGAGGCTAGAAGTAAAACCCATAGGGAAAAACCACTGGTACTTTTGGTTCCAGAACAATTCTCCTTTCAAGCGGAAAAAAATCTTATAAAAGTAGTTGGATCCACAGGAATAAAAAACGTCCAAGTGCTTAGTTTTAATAGATTAGCTTATAGAGTTTTTAGTGAAGTAGGAGGCATAACTCGCAGAGCCATGGATGCCTCAGGAAAAGCTATGCTTATTCATAGCATAATGCAAAGACAGCAAGAGGAATTCAAGGTATTTAAGTCCGCGGCTAGGCAAAAAGGCTTTATTGATAATGTAGCCAGTGCCATCACGGAATTTAAGAAATATAAGGTTTCTGTAGAAGATTTAAATAAGGTAAAAGAGCATCTAGGAGGCAATCCCTTACTTATAGATAAAATAACGGATTTATCCCTTGTATATGGAGAGTTTGATAAGCTTCTAAATGAAAATTACGTGGACCCAGAGGATGATTTAACTCGGCTATATAGTGCGCTGGATGAATGCAATATTTTTGACGGTGGAGAGTTTTGGCTAGATGAATTTACGGGCTTTACACCTCAGCAGTATGCGGTGCTAGAAAAGCTATATAAAAAGGCTGCTAGGATAAATATAACTCTGCCCCTAAGAAGCTCAGAGCACTCAAAACACATGGAGGAGGGGGATGCCTTTTACTCTATAAAACTTACAGAGAATAAGCTGCTAAGCTTAGCTGAGGATAATGGAGTTAGCCTAGAAAAACCTGTAGAACTGCAAGATAACAAAGAACATAAATTTAAAGATAATCCAGAGCTTTCACAGCTTGAAGAGAATTATTTTGCTTTCCCCTACACATCTAGTAAGGAGAAATGTGAAAACATAAAGCTTTTTAAAGGATTAAATTCCTATGCAGAAATAGAGCATGTGGCAAAGGATATTTTAAGACTATGCCGAGATGAACATATGAGATTTAATAAAATAGCAGTAGTAACCAGGGATTTACCTAGCTATGAAAAACTAATAAAAGCCATCTTTGCAGAATATAATATCCCTTTATTTATAGATAAGAAAAAAGACATAACAAGTAATCCCCTAATTGTACTAATAACCTCTACTATTGAAATTTTCACTAAGAACTTTAGTTATGAGGCGGTGTTTAGATATCTTAAAACTGGGCTCTTAGACATAGAAGAGGAACATATAGATATACTAGAAAACTTCGTAATAGCAGCAGGCATAAAGGGTAAAAGGAAATGGACAGAAGAGGAGCTATGGCAGGAAAAACTAGAATATTATTTTAGAGATTATTATAATAATAAAGCTGAAACGGAGAAATTACAAAATCACGTAGAAAGTGATGATTTATTAGAAATAAAGCCAGGGGAAGAATCAGAAGAAGTTTTAAAAATAGAAGCCACCATTAAAATCCTAAATCAAACTAGAGAGGCTTTTATACACCCTCTACTTAGATTAAATGAGAAATTAAAAGGCAAGAACACCACCATGAAAATTTGTACGGCTCTCTTTGAGTTTCTAGAAACTATAAAGGTATATAAAACCCTAGAGGTATGGATAGAGAAATTTAAAGCAGAAGGTGCTGTGGAACAAGTAACGGAGTACAGTAAAATCTGGAACCTAGTTATGGAGCTACTAGATCAGATGGTGGAGGTGCTTGGCCAGGAGATTCTATCCTTAGAGGAGTTTGTAAAGATTCTAACCATAGGCTTTACCAAACATCAAATGGGGCTTATTCCACCAGCCTTAGATGGAGTTTTAATCAGCAGTGTAGAGCGTATAAAAAGTCATGACATAAGCACCTTATACATTATTGGAGTAAATGATGGAGTGTTCCCAAAGGCAAATAAAGAAGAGGGAATATTCACAGATAGTGACAGAATACTTTTAAAGGAAAATAAAATAGAGCTAGCCAATGATACAAAAACTGAAGTGTTCAATGAGCAGTTTTTAATTTATGCCACCATCACAATACCAAATAAATATTTAAATATCAGTTATCCCATAGCAGATTATGAGGGTAAAACACTAAGGCCTTCTATTATAATATCTAGATTTAAAGCCTTATTTAAAGGATTAGTAGAAGAAAGTAATATAACAGAGTACAGTGACCTCAGTGATGGTATGCAAGAAGTATCTGCAAAAATTCCAACCTTTAACGGATTAGTCTTTGCACTAAGAAAGTATTTAGAGGAAGGACATATATCAGATCTTTGGGTTAAGGTTTATAAGTGGTACCAAAAGGAAGCTTATTGGAGAGAAAAAAGTGAGGCTATGTTTCAGGGCTTTGACTATAAGAACGAAATAAAAATGCTAAAAAAAGAAAAAGTAAAGCTCCTTTATGGAGATAAAAACTATTTTAGCGTATCAAGAATTGAAAAATATGAAGAGTGTCCCTTTGCATATTTTATTCAATACGGACTTAAAGCAAAACCAAGAAAAACCTTTACCTTTTCATCCCCAGACTTAGGGAGCTTTATGCACAGTGTGCTTGATGATTTTTCAAAACTTGTGGATAAAAGTGAAATTAAATGGGGAAATCTTGACAAGGAATGGTGCGAGAAAAGTATTTCCAGCATAGTAGAAAAAGAAGCCCGTGAAGGCTCTAGTGGGTATATATTAAATAGTACCCCAAGATATAAGTACTTTACAGAGCGGTTAAAGAGAGTTTTAAAGCGGACTATCCTAGTTATAGTAGAACAAATGAAAAATAGTGGCTTTGAACCCTTTGGCTATGAAGTATCCTTTGGCTTTAGCGAAGGAGATTATCCACCAATACAAATAGAACTATCCACAGGAGAAAAGGTAAACCTAGTGGGTAGAATAGATAGAGTGGATAAGTTAATCAATGAAGGAGAAGAATTTTACAGAATAATAGATTATAAATCTGGAAATAAAGACTTTAAACTATCCGATGTTTACTACGGACTTCAAATACAGCTACTAACCTATTTAGATGCCATGCTTAAAAGTGAAAGTTCTCTTTCAGAGGAACCAGTTTTTCCAGCAGGTATACTATATTTTAAAATAGATGACCCAGTAATAAAGGCTAAAAATAATTTAGATGAAGAAGAACTAGAAAAAGCTATAATGAAGGCTTTAAAAATGAAGGGCCTACTACTAGCAGACACTAAGATAATTAGGGAAATGGATAGAAATATTGAAGGAGCGTCTCTTATTGTTCCAGCCTCTATTAAAAAAGATGGGGAACTTGGCTCAAAGTCTTCAGTGGCAACGGAAGCCCAGTTTGATATGCTACTTCATCACGTAAAGGAAAACCTAATAAAAACCTGTGAGGAAATGTTAAGCGGTGAAATAAATATAGAGCCTTATAAAAAAAATGATGCTACTCCTTGTTCTTATTGTGATTTTACTGCTATATGCCAATTTGACCCTGCACTTAAGGAAAACACTTACAAGATAATAAAAGATAAAAAGGACAAGGAAATCTGGGAACTCTTAGAAAAGGAAGCTAATGGAGAAAGTGAAGCTAATGCAGCAAGTGAAGCCGCTGGGGATAATGAAGGTAAGGGAGAGTGCCAAGTAGCGAAGCTAAAGCAAGGAAATGAGTTAAGCAGTGCAAATACAGAAAAGAAGGGAGCTCATAAGTAATGGCAGAGGAAAGTGAAGTATTATTAGCGCAAAGCAAGGTCACCTGGACTGAGGATCAACAAAAGGCTATTACAACTAGAGACTGTAACCTTCTAGTGGCTGCAGCTGCAGGCTCAGGTAAAACCGCAGTGCTGGTAGAGAGAATAATAAAAATAGTAACGGACGAAAATCGCCCTACAGATATAGATAAGCTGCTAGTAGTTACCTTTACTAATGCAGCTGCATCAGAAATGAGAGAGAGAATAGGAGAGGCAATTTCAAAGGAGCTTCATAAAAACCCACAAAGCAGGCTACTTCAAAGGCAGCTAACTTTACTGAATAGATCTAGCATTACAACTATTCACTCCTTTTGCCTTGAGGTTATTCGAAATAATTTTCATATAGTAGATTTAGATCCGAGTTTTCGAATAGCGGACCAAACAGAAGCAGTACTCCTAAAACAAGAAGCCTTAGAGGAGCTCTTTGAAGATAGATATGTAGCAATTGCAGAAGAAAACAAGAGCGCGGAGGAAAATAGCTTTTTAAACCTAGTTGAGGCCTACAGTAATAATAAAGAGGATTTAGCCCTTCAAGCCATAGTGCTGAATCTATATAATTTTGCTATGAGTGCTACAAATCCAGCAAAGTGGCTACTAGAGGCTGCAGAGGCTTTTAACCTTAAAGAGGCTTATAGCTTTAGTGACACTTCCTGGGCAAAGGTTTTAATGGCAGATATTAAAATAGAGCTATTAGGCATTGAAAAAGTAATGCTAAAGGCCTTAAAAATTATAGAAAACAATGAAGCTATAGCCCTATATGAGGAGGTTTTTAAAGCAGACTTAGCTATTATTTCAGACCTTTTAAGTGCGGCAGGAAACTCTTTTGAAAGCTTAGCAACCACCATAGAAGCCTTAACTTTCCCAAAACTTGCTACCATAAGGGCTTGCAAGGATAAGGAAAAACAAAAACAAGTTCAAGAAATAAGAACTAAGGTAAAGAAACAGTTACAAGAACTGCAGCAGCAGGTGATGAACGCAAATTCAGAGACTTCCCTAAGGGACATAAAAAAGTTATACCCACTAATGAGAGAGTTATCACAGCTAGTTATAGATTTACAGGAAAAATACAAAATAAAGAAAAAAGAACGATCTATTATAGATTTTAATGACTTTGAGCATTACTGCCTTCACATTTTAATGGAAAGAAATGAAGAAGGAGAAGTAGTGCTAGACTCAGAAGGAAAACCAGAACCCTCCGCAGTGGCAGTGCAACTAAGAAATAAATACGAAGAAATTTTAATAGATGAATATCAAGATAGCAACATGGTGCAAGAGACCTTATTAAATATAATTTCACGAGAAAAAATAGGTGCTCCTAATGTATTTATGGTAGGCGACGTAAAGCAGAGTATATATAGATTTAGGCAGGCAAAGCCAGAGCTGTTCTTATCAAAATATAATAG
>CALJTN010000333.1 GCA_937976175.1 uncultured Clostridiaceae bacterium
ACATTGCATAAAAAACACTATTGGACATCAACTGTATGGAAAAATGAATGATTTTACAAATATAGAAAATACATTACATTATAAAAAAGAAGGCTTTGGAATGTCCCCTGAGGATATGATTAGACTAAGTAATGAACTAGGAAAAGATATTAAGGAGATTGAATTCGTAGGAGTCGTTACCAATATATGCGTAATAAGTAATGTGGTAATGTTTCAAGCACAATATAGAAATGCAGATATTATTGTTTATGGAAGTCTTTGTGCTAGCATTGATGATGCATTACATGATAAGGCCTTAGATGTAATGGAAGGATTGCAAGTAAAAGTAATAAGAGCTTAGAAATAAAAGTATGCTTGTAAGTTATTTTAGTAAACATTAACAAGGGGGAATTGTATATGACTAACCCATTTTTATTAACAGATTTTTATAAAACAATTCATCATATGTGCTATGCAAAAGGAATGACTAAACTCGTAAGCTATTGGACTCCGAGGATGACTAGAAAAGATGATATGAATAAGGTTGTTATGTTTGGACTTCAGCCTTTTTTAAAGAAATATTTAATTAGTTACTTTAATGAAAACTTTTTTAATAAAGACAAGGAAGCCGTAGTTTCTGAATATAAAAGAATTATTTCTAAAACCATGGGAAGTATAGCCGCAGATACAAAGCATATTGAAGCTTTGCATGACTTAGGATACTTGCCAATACAAATTAAAGCCGTGGCAGAGGGCCTAAGGGTAAATATTAAAACACCAATGATTGAAATTACCAATACACATGAAGATTTTGCATGGCTTGTAAACTATTTAGAAACCTTTATGAGCTGTAATATATGGCAACCAATGACTAGTGCCACCATTACCTATAGGTACAGAGAAATAATAGAAAAGTATTTTGATCTTACTGTAGATCATGGGGATATAAGAAGAGCCTGTGGAGATTTTAGTATGAGAGGTTTTAGTTCTCTTGAAAGTGCTGAGCTTAGTGGCAGCGCACACCTACTTTCATTTTTAGGAACGGCAACAATACCTGCAATTAGCTATTTAGAGGAATTTTACAATTGCAAGGTTGAAGAAGAAATAGTTGGTGTCGGAACTCCCTCTACAGAGCATAGCGTAATGTGTAGCTATGGCATGGATGAGTTTGCAGCCTACACGCGACTTATTACTAAAGTATTTCCAAGTGGTACTTTAAGCATAGTATCTGACACCTATGATTATTGGAATGTAATAACAAATATACTTCCAAGACTTAAGGAAGACATTATAAATAGAGATGGAAAAATTGTTATTAGAGGCGATAGTGGAGATCCAGTAAAAATAATTTGTGGAGACACAAATGCCTTAAAAGATAGTCCTGAATATAAGGGTACAGTGGAGCTACTATGGGATATATTTGGTGGAGAAATTAATTCCAAAGGATATAAGGTTCTAAATAGCAAGATTGGAACAATTTATGGAGATAGTATTACGGTAGAAAGGTGTGAGGAGATTTGCATGGGGCTAATGAAAAAGGGCTTCGCAATAAATAACTGTGTTTTTGGTATAGGTTCCTATACCTACCAGTACAATACTAGGGACACTTTTGGATTTGCATTAAAGGCTACTCATGCTGTAATAAAGGGTGAAGAAAAGTTTATCTTTAAAGACCCTAAAACTGATAATGACAACTTTAAAAAATCACAAAAGGGAATGTGTTATGTATATAAAAACGGGCAAGATATTTTATATAAAGATGAATTAACTATAAAAGAACAAGCGGAATTTAAGGATAATCTTTTAGAAATTGTATTTAAGGATGGACATTTAATAAAAGATTACTCATTGTCTGAAATAAGAACTAGGTTGCACGGAACATTTTGATTGGAGGTAAAAAAATGAGAGAAAATTTTAATGCAAGCAAGGAATGTGAAAATATTATAAAGTGGATCAGCGACTATTTTAAAAACCAGCCTGGTGCTAAGGGTGCTATTATTGGAATTAGTGGTGGCAAGGATAGTTCAATAGTGGCAACGTTATTAGTTAAAGCTTTAGGAAAAGAAAGAGTCTTTGGGGTGCTAATGCCAAATGGAATACAGAAGGATATTGCTGACAGTTTAAGGGTTGTAGATATTCTTGGAATTAGTCATAAAATAGTTAATATAGAAAAAGCCTATAATGGTCTACTAGAGGGTATTTCAGAGGATAATTTATCTGTTGATGCTAAAATTAATATACCTCCAAGATTAAGAATGACTACATTGTATGCAATTGGCTCTAGTATGCATTATAGAGTATGTGGTACAGGCAATAAATCAGAAGGCTTTGTAGGATATACAACAAAATGGGGAGATAATGCATATGACTTTAATCCTATAGGAGACTTAACTACTGAAGAAGTTATTGCACTTGGAGATATTTTAGGATTACCTTATGAATTAGTTCACAAAACTCCAAGTGATGGATTAAGTGGGAAGTCAGACGAAGAGAAGTTAGGTTTCACCTATAAACAAATAAATGATTATATTGAAAAAGGTAGTTCTGGAGATATCGAAACCGATACTAAGATTAGATTAAAGCATGAGTTTAATAAGCATAAGAGAGAATTGCCACCAAAGTATAAAGTATTATAACTTCTTATGTTAATGCAGCACTTTCCTAAAACAGCAAAAATCCAGCAGATTATTATTCTACTGGATTTTTTTCATCATAAAAACTGCCCCTAGGAAGTTATAGTCAAGATTTACCAATGAAGTATTTATTAAACTGATTCCCGCTTTAACATATTCATCATATCTTGCTTTTCCCTGGTAAATCTATTGTATACACTTTGTCTTACCCCTGATGAACTATCTCTAAAATAAACATTAACCCTTTGACGTTCATTATACAAATCATTTATGATATTACCATCACTATTATCTAAATTCAGTTTTGAGAACACCGATGAAGTTCCGCCTACTCCATGTTGAACTACAGTAGACCATAAGCTTTCCTTTAAAGCATCGCTTTTTTTGCTTATATCAAATCCGTACTTTGACATTAAATCTTTTGCTGCTATATCATAATAGTTTTGTTTTATATGCTCCTGCTGTAGACTTGAAAACTTATCTTTGTTAGATAAAGCAATGCTAGTCCATGCAACATCGAAATTTTTACCAAATTTATTACCATCTTTAGCTTTAGCTTCTGATAGCTCTAAATATAACTCTTTATCTTTTCCATTAAGTGAATTTATGAAAGAATCTAAAGAACCAGTTTTAGAGGAGAATTGCCAAGTGCCGTAGGATTTTCCACCATAATCTCCTGGTGTATTACTTATTGTCCCCGGATTAGCATTAGATTCATATTTAGCAGCTGTGGACCCAAGTCCGCTGAATCCATTATCTATGCCTTCACTGCTATTATTAAATAATGATTGTGACGCACCTCTCATAATTGAATTAAAACTACTTACAGTACTCAATGAATCATCTAAACTAAATCCCTCTTGCTTTGATAAAGCAGCAGACATAAGTTCTGCCATCATAGAATTACCTGAGCTATCCATCATTTGACTAAGCATTGTTTGAAAAGCTAGCTCCTGCATTACTTTTTCTTGCTGAAGGATGCTTGTGCTTTTAGCTGAATCACTATTGTTATTTTTTATTTGCGATGTATATTGCTTCAACAGTATATTATTCATTGCATTTGTAGATAATGCCATCACTATCACCCATTTTACATAAGATTTTTACCTTTACTCTTATTATCGTATACTAGAAAAAAAACTTTAGTATATGTTAGGACACTTTAAATGACATCTTAAATTACGCCTGTTTTTTTAAAATATATTTTACCTTAGTATGGAATAAAATTCTAGAGCATGTCCTACTTAATCTCAATCTCAAATTGTATTCATACTCCTCAAATTTCGAGCCCATTTTTTGTTTAATCCTATTACGCAAAATATCATGAGTATAATCTATATCATCGTAAGGAACATTTTCTATAAGAAAGAACTTCAACTCTTCTCCAGCAACACCTTTACTTTGAAAATTATCAGCCATACTATTAATCATGAACCACTTTTTTATGTTTTCATACTCCTTCACCATTTTCTCTAAGGACATATTATAGATAGCCTCTTCTAAAAATGGAACCTCATGTAAACAATTCACATTCATCACATTATCTTCTACGTCTTTTACAAAATAAAACATTCTTTTCCCCCTCCACAAACTGATCTTGCTAGCTGGATCTAACGAAACCCTTATTTACTTCATATTATACTTGCTTTAAATAATTCAGTAATATGTATTGACTATACCTATATTTTTTTAAATTTACTTATTCACAACACTAAAATCCATAAATAGTATAACAAATTTTTATTTCATTTTCTATCAATATTTAAACCCAAAATATAACCTTCTTTACTGTTATTCTAAGTATTTCCAAGTGCCACCCAGGTGGCAAGTGGCAACTTACGAAATTTTTATTAATTCAACCTATTATATTAGGAATGTGTATCCAGCATTGTATATTTCTTTGAGAAAAATTATATATTTTAATAAAAAACCAGCAAAATTTTAACTAATTCTACCGGTCTTACCATTTATGTTCTATACTAATATGAAAAATTTACTAGTTAGATCCTTTAACCTATTATTTTTACTATTTTACACTTTTTCTTTTTTTTATAAAGTATATCACACTACCTACTAACAATATGTATATAAATAGTACAATTATTAATGTAATTATCCTTTCACTGGTAGGTCCATCTGCGAACATTACAGGGCCTAAACCAAAGAAGGTAACTAATGTAAATATGATACCTACCGCTACATAAAAGAACATGCTTTTCAACCTTAAGTCTCCTTTCTTAACTTGCCACTTGCCACGTGAGTGGCACCTTTTCTATTTATCCTGTATATAAAACCGCCATAAAAAGTCCTTAGCTTCCTCTGCATAGTCAATTCCTATTCTCTTAGTTTCAATAATTTCAAATTCTTCTGCTTCTTTAGGTTCCTCAATATAAATGTTGCTCGTGCATAAATCTTGTTTGTTACACTCTTTATTTATATTAAATGCCATACATAGCTTGGAAGGCCCTGAGGTTAAATTTTTCACCTGAGCTTTTGTTAGCTCATTAAAGGATTTACCAAATCTTTGCTTCGACATTTCTTCTAATCCTTCTATTGGCTGAACAGCACGAATTAAAAC
>CALJTN010000334.1 GCA_937976175.1 uncultured Clostridiaceae bacterium
ATGTCTGACATAGATGATGCCCCATTAACTAAGGAAATAAACACCAATGGTACTACCATCATTTTAATACCATTTAGGAAAATGTTACCTGCAAGTGTGAATATTCCATTCACAAGGATATTGTCTCTAAAATTGGACGGACCCATTTGATTAAGTATAATACCTAGAATAAGACCTGAAATTAAACCAATAAATATTTTCGTGGTTAAGCCTATTTTTTTGCTACTCATAATTTACCTCCTTCTAATCATTTTATTACTACCTAAATTCCATATTAAAGGGCCACATTTATATATTAATGTAACTTTATAAAAAACTTAGATTAGATTATATATTAGCACCTTTTTTAATGCATTGCAATAAGTTTTCATTTCTAATTCAATTAATTTAATATTCTGCATATTGTTTAAGCATTGCTAGTTACTCAGAAATTTAAATTCAATCAAATTTATATAATAACCTTTTTACACTCTAGGTATTTTTCTTAGATTATACTTTCCCTTATGGCATAATCTAAGAAAAAGTGCTTAGTCTACACTACCATTTAGGTCATCTAGCCTTGTTATAGCCTTAGAAAATCCTTCTTGCTACCATAAACCGTGACTGCCAAAAGTCCGTGCTTATATCTGTTGTTTTCGTTACATCACCTGGTTTCGGACTATGTATCATCCTTCCACCACCTATATATATCCCCACATGTGAAACGCGCCCATCTGCTGCAAGAGAATAAAAAATCAAGTCCCCTGGTTGTAAATTTTCTTTAGCAACATTTTGTCCTTGCTTTGATTGGTCCGCGGAAACACGATTTAATGTATACCCTAGAGGTTTAAATACATATTGTACTAACCCAGAGCAATCGAAGCCCCCATCTGCTTTTGAATCTCCACCCCATACATAAGGAGTTCCTAGTAAATCTTTAGCATTTGCTACTACTGTGTTAACCCTTTGTGCCCTAGTAGTTGATTCAATATCTAAGGATAGATAGCTTTTACTAACCCAGCCTATTCTTCCATCTGATAACTGAATTTGACACCAATCATTTAATATCCCTATAACTTTCACCCTATTGCCTTGATATAATTTGTGTACAATAGTATTATTTGTTGATCCTCCATTTCTTACATTAAGCCTTGTAGCGTTTACTGTGCCTGTTGTATTTACTTTTATAATTGCCAGATTAGCAGTAACCACTTGCTGAGTTGTAGCAGCACTATTTAGATTATTAACTTGTGTTGCCTTCGCCTCTCCCTGAGGAACAAAGGACATTGTGCCCACCACCAATGCTCCAACAATTAGTTTAGCACTACCAACCTTAATGTCTGGAAACTTTTCTTCAACAAATCTTTTTATCTCCCCTTCAACGTCTGCAAAACTCTCTTTAATATTTTCAAGCAGTTCATTTGAAAATTCTTCTTGCTCAATATTTAAATATAGAATAGCCACAAATTCTTCATTTTCTTGTACTAAATTATACTCCCTAATCCAACTCATACAAAATTCCTCCTACATATTCATTTACCCATCTAAAAAAAATAACTACCATATGGGTTAGTTATTTTTTAAAGGTGTTTATATTACTTTCTGAATATATATTGTGCATTTTTTATATAAATAAACGCTGTATGTTTTTTCTTAAGTTATGCATTAGTATTAAATATGAGCATTAAGCCATTTTAGTATATCAAAAGTTACCTCTTCCTTATTAATTTCATTAAGCATCTCATGTCTTCCATCTTTATAAAGCTTATGAGTTAAATCCATAATTCCATGTTCTTTATAAGTCTTAACAAGTTTTAGAACACCCTTCCCATTCTTCCCTACGGGGTCTTTATCTCCTGAAAAAACATAGATAGGTAAATCACTAGGAACATTTTTAATTTCCGCTTGGTCAGCTATGCTCTTAAGTCCACCTAAAAAATCATAGAAAAACCCAGCTGTAAAAACTGTACCACAGAATGGGTCAGCTATATATTTATCCACTTCTTTATTATCCCTGCTTAACCAATCAAAGGCTGTTCTATTTGGCTTAAAAGAATTGTTATAGCTTCCAAAAGACAATTTATCTAATTTATGACTTTTGCCACTTCTTCCAATTTTTTTAATCTCTCCTTTTGCGATTATTCTAGCTACATCTATAATAATTCCTTGCTTGCCGCAAGATCCTGAAAGGATTGCACCATTTAATTCATGTCCATATAAACAAATATATCTTTGCGTTAAGAAAGATCCCATACTATGACCAAATAAGAACAGAGGTAAAATTGGATTCTCTTCTTTAATCTTCTCATTTAATCCATGCATATTTTCAACCATTGAATTAAAACCATCTTCACCTAAATCTCCTAATCTTTCAACTTCTCTAGCAGTTTTTCCATGTCCTCTGTGGTCATTAGCATAGACACAAAACCCATCCTCTGTTAATGCCCTTGCAAACCCTTCGTACCTTGCTGCTGTCTCTGCCATTCCATGAGCTATCTGAACTATCCCCTTAACTTGTACACTCTCATCAGGTAGCCATTTATATACAAATATCTCTAAATCACCCTTATCCTTAAACGTAAAACTCACTACTCTCATTCTCCCATCCCCTTTTAACATTCTTATATACTAATAAACTTAGATATTTTTTCTTAGATTATGCTAACAAAAGGATATATTGTGTAAAATGCATTTGAACAAACCTTAGTAATTCTTAATTTATTTT
>CALJTN010000335.1 GCA_937976175.1 uncultured Clostridiaceae bacterium
ATTTTCCTGAATTTCAGCTTCGCCATCTTTTATTTTGGCATTTGCCTTTTCTTCTTCTAGCTTTAACTTTTCAGCATTTCTACTAATTTCTATTTGTCCATCTTCAATTTCTTTTCTTCCTTTACTAAGCTTTGCTAGCCCCTCCTGGCGCCCTTCACTTAATTCAATCTCCGAATTCACTATTTTTTGCTTATTTCTTTCTAGTTCTGCTCTTCCTGCAGCAATTTTAGCTTCACCCTCTTGAAGAGTTTTTTCAGTGCTAGATAGTTGTAGCCTTCCAGCACTTATATCAGCTTCGCCCTTGTCAAAATTATTTTTCAAGGCTTCCAAATCATAATATAATTTCATATCTTCTAATTTATTACCACTCTTTAAGGCATTATACATACTGTCGAAATCCCTATTTTTAATATATTTTTCATAATCCTCGTTTAAAAAATTATACTGAGCTATATACATGGGATTCTCCGGATCACCCTCTAACTGTTTCTTGGCATTATATACTTTTTCAGACATGGAGGATGAAATGTTATCTGCTGCTTGCTGCTTTGCTAAGCTAAGACTCTTCTCACTATCATTAAGCTTATTTTTGCCTTCAGCAATTTGAACCTTCCCCTTTTCTATTTCTTTATGCTTAGCATTTATCTCTGCTTCCCCAGATTGTATCTGTGCTTTGCTATGATCTAGTTGCTTTTTACCCCATTCCATCTTTTCTCTATATATAGCCTCATTTTTTTTAAGTTCATCTATACCTTCAGCTATTTTGTTTCTCGCATCATTTATCTTTCTATGCCCCTCAGCAAATTTGTCTGCTGCTTCCTTTTTAGAAGCTTTTAATTTACCTTCCGCTTCGTTTATTTTATCATTTCCAGTTTTTAAAATATCAACATATCTTAAATCACCTCTAAGCACTCCAAGGTCCTTAAGTGATTTTTCTATATTTCTGTTAACAGCATTATAACTTTCATTATCTAAAAGACTATTTTCTGATTCACTGCTTTTAGTTCTTACATATACTTCTGTATAAACCTCACTTTTAAAGACCTTTGGCAGTATATATACAAATCCGCTTACAGATCCATTTCCAACAGAACTAAGCTGCCTTTGTGCTGATACGTATAATGGAGACTCTGCAGTTCCCACTATTTCAAACTCATTATTTTTCAAACTGTCTAGTATGTTACTATCATTACCGGATTTAAGCACTATTTTATCCTTTAGCTTTAAGTTGTTTTCCTCAAGGAATCTTTCCTCTACTACAGCTTCTTTATCACCTTCTGGTCTTCTACCCCTAAGCATCCTTAACGCATTTATAGCCTCTTCCTCAGGTAATGAATTAATATTTAAAACTAATAGCCTTTTATTTTTTTCTATTACTGCATCTATGGAATAGGATCCTCCAACCTTTGTTACACCTTTCTGCTTTTCTATTTCCCTTATATCATCCTCAGTAAGACCAAGTGTAGAAATTAGTTTAAAATCCATGAGGTTATTCTTACTAAAGTAAAAATCCCCCGACATCTTCATATCTGGGCTTGTGGCTCTAACACCTGCATAGAAGGCTACCCCAATTGCTATAATTATCACTATAGATAAAAATCTGGAAACTGTCTTTTTTATATCTCTAATTAAATTTTTAAAGAATGTCTTCTTCATAATTACCACTCTATACTTTCTATGGAAACTGGATTAAGATTTTTCTGTACGCTTTTAACCTTACCGTTTTTTACCGTTATTATCTTATCCGCAATTGGAGCTATAGCAGAGTTGTGGGTTATGACTACAACGGTCATATTATACATTTTTAAGGTATCAGATAACAGCTTCAATATGGATTTACCTGTATTATAATCTAAAGCCCCTGTAGGCTCATCACAAAGAAGTAGTTTAGGATTTTTTGCAATAGCTCGTGCTATGGATACTCTTTGTTGTTCCCCTCCTGAAAGTTGTGAAGGAAAACTTTGAAGTCTATGTTCCAGTCCAACGTTTTTAAGCACCTCTACTGGCTCCAGTGGATTCTTGCATATCTCCACTGCAAGTTCTACATTTTCCACTGCATTTAAATTTTGAACTAAATTATAAAATTGAAATACAAAGCCTATATCTTCACGTCTATACTTTGTAAGCATCTTTTTATCATACTTACTAATTTCATTGCCGTCTACATAAATGCTCCCATCGGTTACTTGATCCATACCTCCTAATAGGTTAAGTATTGTAGATTTACCTGCACCACTTGCACCAAGAACAATAACAAACTCTCCCTTATCTATAGAAAAAGAAACATCATCAACGGCTTTAATTACAACTTCGCCCATATCATAACTCTTCTTCACATTTTTTAGTTCTATAAAATTATTCATTTTATATATTCCTCCCGTCTATTTTCCTGTGAACCTAGGTTGTCTTTTATTAAGTAAGGTAGCAATTTAGTACTACTTTAACCCTTTTGTCAAGAGCATTCAGTAAAATGCTAAAAGTGACTACAATCTCTTATAGCCACTTTACA
>CALJTN010000336.1 GCA_937976175.1 uncultured Clostridiaceae bacterium
TTTTAGTGGAAAAGAAGGTTAAAACAGTTTATTTACAAATTGATTATACATTAGAAAATCAATATTATAATACATTTATTAGTAAAGCAAGGGAAAGTGGCATTTCAGTGCAGGCTTTAGATGGTTCCTCTAATTGGGTAAGTTCTGATGGAGATAAGCATAGAGTAAAATTTTTTAATTGGCTAACTAAGTATCAAAATAATTCATTATTAGCTGAGAGATTTCAAGGAGTTCATTTAGATGTTGAGCCATATATAAATAGTGAATATAACAAGAATATTAACGAAGTGCTAGAAAGATACCAAGAATTCTTGCTGAAATCAAAAAGTAGTTCTAGAGAGTTGAATTTAGATTTTTCTATAGACATTCCATTTTGGTTCCATGAAATACTCTACAAAAATAAGTATGGTGAAGGCAATGTGGCGGAATGGATTTTTAAAAATATAAAGGCCGTAACAATTATGGCATACAGAGACAATGCAAATGGAAATAATGGAATTATTAAAATTGCTCAGACACAAATGAATTTGTGTAAAAAATACAAAGTAAAGGCTACTATTGCTGTTGAGACTGGAAAAAGTGATGAGGGCGATTTTGTTACTTTTTATGAAGAAGGACAAAAGCATATGTATAATGAGCTAAATATTGTGTGTGATAAATATGCTAAAAATAATGCCTTTGATGGTGTGGCTATTCATTATTTGAACAGTTGGATGAATATGAATTAATTATAGAGTTCTTTTAATGTTAATGGTCTTGGTATTAAAGCTATAAATAACATATAACATATTTCTAATACAAATATAATAATAAGCCCGTGAGTAAATTAAGCTATGTAATTTACTCACGGGCTTTTTGGAAATAATTACCACTGACGAGGCTTGCAAATTATTTCTTTGATTTTAGTTTCAAGTATGTTAGCACTATGAGCAGCTCTAAGAATTACAGCACTATCAGCTCCACGGCCAGTGCCACCTATTGCTATAATATCCTCATTATAAGGTATCAATCCACCATCTAACGCCATGGTAGCTATCTCCACGCAAACCTTAACCCCTTGTCCAAACATTCTTAAAGAATAAGCCATGACTTCTATAGGAGATATTCCACCAAACTTATTAGAAAGTCCTCTCTCTGCGCCTGAAAGCGCATGGGTGGAAGTATAAACCTTAAATCCATAACTTTTGAGTTCGGTTCTTGTTTCTTCAGCCATTTCTTGTATGCCGGCCTCTCTAAAGCCATTTACATGAGTAACTACAACTACATTTATTGCACAATCTTTAAGTAGTTTTGCAGTCTCACCTTCATTAGAAGCTACTACTATGTAGCTAATTCCTCTTTCTTTTGCAACTTTAAGTGCAAGCTCTACTGTTTCTACCGTATTAATCTTCCCACACTTTTCAAAATACATTACACCACCCCTTTACATTTACTTACTGATTTATCAAGATAAGGCCATAGAGAGATTCTATCATTTAGCAACTTTAAAGTCCATTCATAAAAATGACCAAACTTCAGTTATTGTTATATTTTCCTTTTTCTATATTCATTAGGGGAAACACCCACATGTTTTTTAAAAGTAGTAGAAAAATGACTTTGACTATTAAAACCACATTCAAAGGAAATCATTTCTAAAGAATTAGAAGAGTTATCTAAGAAGTCTTTTGCGACATTTATTCTGCATATATTTATGTACTCACAAAATTTAAAACCAGTAGTCTCTTTAAAAAGATAGCATAGATAGTTACTGCTTATATGAATATAAGCTGCAACTTTTTCTAAGGTTATCTTTTTTTCAATATTTGAGTGAATATAATTTAAAGCATGTTTTATAATTTCATTTTCTGATATGGTTTTACCGGTATTAATGACTTCTATGTAGTTTTTAATAATTTCTTCACCCAGTGAAATTAAGCTTTCTTTTGAATAACAAATATCAATGAGATTAATATTGTTATAGCATAAATCTTCTAAGTGCATTGAACTATTTATACAGAAATAGGTATATATAAACATGTTTATTGAATAGAGTAATTTTGATAAATCTTTTGAATTACTAGATGAAGATAAAAGTAGGCTTATTTTGTTTTTATAAATAGCATTGGCACTTTCTAGGTTGTTATTTTTAATATTTAAGCTCAGTTCTGTGTGATTAAGCAAATTTCTCATAGTGCTTATAGCATCTCCCTAATATTTTTAAAAAACTTAACTAAAACCAATTATAATACAAATAGCAATGATAATCAATATCAACAGTACTAACATCTTACTTTCAAATGATTAAAACATTTGAGGTAAGATGTTTTTTATTAAAAAAGTACTAAAATAAACCATTTTACTCTTGACAATGCAGTTAATTGGTTATATAGTTAGTTATACAAGTAATTAACCAAATAAGTAAAGAGGGTGGTAATTTGAACTTAGATTTTAATAACGATGTACCTATATATATGCAAATTGCGGAGGCTATTGAGGATAACATTCTTAAGGGGATTTTTGAGGAGGAGACTGTAATTCCATCTACAACGGAAATATCTGTGAAGTATAAAATAAATCCCGCTACAGTGGCCAAAGGGTTTAATTTGCTTGTGAATGAAGGAATTATATATAAAAAGAGGGGTGTTGGTATGTTTGTTGTAACTGGGAGTAAAGAAAAGTTAATGGAGAAAAGAAAAGAGAATTTTTATAAGAACTATATAGTGTCTTTAATAGAGGAAGCTGAAAAATTAGATATTTCAAGCGAAGATATTATTAAAATGATTGAAAGGGGGATTTAGTATGGCTAAAATAAGGGTTTTAAATGTAAGTAAAAAATATGGAGATACTTTTGCATTAGATAATATATCCTTAACTGTAGAAGAAAATAAAATTTACGGACTACTTGGAAGGAATGGAGCAGGAAAGACAACTCTTCTAAATGTTATAAATAATAGAATTTTTGCTGACGAAGGGGTTATTTCTATAAATGATAAAAGCTTGTCAGAAAATAAAAAGAATCTAGGAAAAATTTATTTTATGACAGAGCAAAACTTATATCCAGAGAGTATGAAAATAAAAGAGCTTTTTAGTTGGACTAAAGAATTTTATCCGGATTTTGATATGAAATATGCATTAGAGCTTTCTAAAAAATTTGGATTAAATATAAATAAAAAGATTAAGGAGCTTTCAACAGGGTACTCCTCCATAAGTAAAATAATAAATACACTGGCATCAGGTGCAGAAATTTTAATGTTTGATGAGCCAGTTTTAGGATTGGATGCAAACCATAGAGAGATGTTTTATAAGGAACTAATGGAAAGGTATATAGAAAAACCTAAGACCATAATACTTTCTACTCATATTATAGAAGAAGTTGCACAATTATTAGAAAAGATAATTATCCTTAAGGATGGGAAAATAATTAATGATGAAAATGTGGAAGAGTTATTAAGTAAATGCTACTGTGTATCTGGATTAAGTAAAAATATAGATGAGTATATTAAAGATAAGAAGTGTATAAGTATAGATGAAATGGCAGCTTTTAAATCAGCCGTTATAATGGGTGAAAATGGTCACAAGGAAAAGGAAGAGCAGAAAAAACTAGACTTAGAAATTTCGAAGGTTGAACTTCAAAAACTATTTATTCATTTGACTAGTGAAGGGGGGATAAAATAATGACAAGTTACAAACTGTCTAAATATAATATTAAAGTGAGTCTTAAATCAATAATAATTTATTATCTTATTTTCACAGGCGCAATAACAGGTATAGAAATGTTAAACAAATTATCTGTTGTGAAGGGTCATACATCTGGAGTAGAATTTTCAACAGTAATATTTTTGTTCGTAATGGGACTAAACTCATTTAAAGAAGATTTTTATTTTGCCCAAGCTAATAATATTTCTAGGGTAGATTATTTTAAGGCGAATGTAATAGCTATTTTACCCATAGGCCTAGCTATGTCTATATTAGATGTAATAATAAACAGAGTGTATAACTTATTTGTGGCAAGCCCAACCCTATATGATATGAGCTATAATAATTTTACTGGTGCCAACTTAAATATGGAAGTATGGGTACAAAGTAATAGCATAGTAACACTATTTGGAACAGTTACTTTTTTATTTGCTTTTTACATTGCGTCCTTTGCAATAGGATTATTAATAACTATAATCTATTACAAGTGCAATAAAATAATGAAAATTTTAGTATCTTTAAGCCCTATAGCGTTTATGACTATATTGGGAAGTGTTGCAACTAAATATCCTGAGTTTGGAGATAAATTAGAAATATTTATTGAAACTATATTGGGGTTAAACACAAAAAATGCATATATGGCTGTAATGACATTTATATGTCTATTTATAATAGCAATGTTTTTTGTTTATTTGCTTATTAGAAAAGTAGTGGTTAAAAGAGCTTAATTTTAAAGGTAGTTGAAAAATTTGAAACCAATATTCTCTTTAAAAAGATAACTTTAGATATAAAGTTATCTTTTTTTTGGAATAGTATCTCCTTAATATTTTTAAAAAATATAGTAATAATTTTAAAAAAAGTCTAACCTAAACATATTATAATATAAATAGTAATGATAATCAATATCAATATCATCAAGAAAAACAAAAAGAAATAGTGAAATCTAATAAAGCATGTGTTTAAAACAAATACAAGTATAAAAATATTCAATACGAGGAGGAAAAGAAATTGAAAAATGTTGCAATTATTTATTGGAGTGGTACAGGTAATACAGAGGCTATGGCAAAAGGTATTATGGAAGGTGCAATGAAAGAAGAGGTAAATGTTAGACTACTTAATGCTTCTGAGGCAAGCGTTGAGGATGTTTTAAAGGCAGATGCAATAGCTTTTGGATGCCCATCTATGGGAGCGGAAGTTCTTGAGGAAGGTGAAATGGAACCTTTCATTGAGTCAATTGCAAGTGCAGTAAGTGGTAAAAAGACAGTACTGTTTGGTTCTTATGGATGGGGTAGCGGAGAATGGATGACGGAGTGGCAAGAAAGAATGGAAGGTTATGGGGCAAATCTTATTGAAGAGGGACTTATAATAAATTATGAGCCAGATGAAGAAGGTATTGAAAAGTGCAAGGAGCTCGGTGACTTGTTATCAAAAGCTTAGAATTTACTTAGTATAAACTGGAGGGTGTTTTATGAGTATAGAAGAGTTAAAAAAATTTTTAAAGATTGCAAGTGACTATGATGATCTGGAATATTTATTTTCAGTAATAATGTGTAATGCAGCACCAACTATAAAAAATCATAAGACATCCTCTTTAATTAATTTTAGAAATAATAATAGGGATATAAATAATATATGGCAAAGATATAAACATGAGGTTAAAGAAAAATTAGATGTGGATTATTTTGAGTTAAAAAGTGATGCAACAAATACCGTAGTACTATTTTATAATAAAGAAAAACTTCTACTTAGTATCAGCGACAATAAAAATATGGAATTCTTAAAAAGGTTTGGATATAATGAAAACATGGATATTGAGCAATGCTTATCACTTTTAGCAGAAAGGTTCCAGTGTATGTGTCCTCATGAAATTGGAGTTTTTTTAGGATACCCTATAGAAGATGTAGTGTCCTTTGTGGATTGTCCTAATACTAAGTGCAAAATGACAGGCTATTGGAAGGTATATCATGATATTGAAAAAGCCAAAATTGTTTTCAATAAATATGATGAAATAAAAAATGCTATCATGACACTAATGATAAAGGGAATTAAACCAACAGAACTATTAGTGGGAAATACATAAGATCTTTGAAGAGCCAGCTGATTTAGCTGGCTCTATTTTTTTTGAAATGTGTGTTTTTCTTACCTTAAAGTAAGAGAAATTTACTAATTTAAAATAAATGTAAATGTTTACTTTATAATAAATTTATAGAGTATACAGTACATATTAAATTAAATGGGGGTAATTATTTATGAAAAAGAAAAGTTTAATAGCCTTAACACTAACTGGTTTAATGCTTGCAGGGATCTTCACAGGATGTGGAAGCAAGACTACGGTAGCAGACAAAGCTGAAGACTTAAAGCTTACAATTTATTGTGGACTTATGGAAGATCACATGGTTAAAGCTGTGGATGAGTTTTCAAAAGAAACTGGCGTTAAAGCAGAGGCAGTTAGAATGTCCTCAGGAGAGATACTTGGAAGACTTAGAGCGGAAAAAGAGAATCCAAAGGCTTCAGTTTGGTTTGGAGGTCCAGCAGATGCATTTGTTCAAGCTAACGAAGATGGGCTTTTAGAGAACTATGTTTCAGATAATTCAAAGGATATAGATGACAAATATAAGGACAAAGATGGAGCTTGGACTGGAATATACATCGGATACTTAGGTTTTGTATCAAATAAAAAGCTACTAGAAGAAAAAGGCGTGGCTGCACCAACAAGCTGGGAAGATTTATTAAAACCAGAGTTTAAAGGGCAAGTATCTATAGCAAATCCAGGATCTTCAGGAACTGCTTATACTGTTTTATCAACAATAGTACAGTTAAAAGGTGAAGAAGAAGGTCTTAAATACATGAAAAATCTTAACACAAACATTAAATCTTATGAAAAATCAGGAACTGCACCAGCAAGACTAGCAGGACAAGGTGAAGTTATGGTAGGAATCTCATTCCTACATGACGGTATTAAATATAGAGAAGAAGGTATGAAGGATTTAGTTTTAACAGCACCAAGCGAAGGTACAGGATATGAAATAGGTTCTGCTGCGGTTATTAAAGGTGGACCAGATCAAAAGGCAGCAAAAATGTTTGTTGATTTTTGTTTAAGTAAGAAGGGACAGGAAATAGGTCAAGCGGTGGGTTCATATCAGTTCTTAACAAATAAAACTGCTAAATCACCTGAACTATCAGATGAAATTAAAGATACAGTACTTATAGACTATGATCTAGACTGGGCTGGAAAGAACAGAACAGAATTAGTAGAAAAATGGAATAGAGCTATCAAGTAATTAGTAATTATAATGGGGATAGAGTGTTAAAAACTCTATTCCCAATTTAATATAGAGAGGTGATAAGCTAATGACAATTAGTAAACGCAGAATGAAAAAGCAACACAAAATTGATGATATGAAAAAAATAATGAAGGATCCAGTATTAGTAGTAACCATAGTATTTCTTATAGTTACTTTAGCTATATTTATCCTATATCCACTGTATTCTGTATTAAAGGTAAGCTTTATAGACAAGGGAACCTTCTCCTTAAAGGCATATATTCAGATATTAAAAGACATAGATTTTATACAAACTTTAGGAAACACTTTATTGCTTGGTGTTACTGTGGGAATACTGTCCACATCAATTGGATTTTTATTTGCCTATGCAGATGCCTATATAAAATCACATTTCAAGAAACTTTTCAAGGTGGTTTCCATATTGCCTATAATATCACCACCCTTTGTTTTGGCATTATCAGCAATTATGTTATTTGGACAGTTTGGATTAATAACAAGGCAACTACTTGGCATAAAAAATGCCAATATATATGGATTTAAGGGGATAGTTATGGTTCAAACAATGACTTTTTTCCCAGTGGCTTATTTATTGTTAATAGGTCTTTTAAAGAAGATAGACCCAGCTCTAGAAGAAGCAGCTCGAAGTATGGGAGCTTCAAGGTGGGTAACTTTTAAAACAGTAACCTTACCACTACTACTTCCGGGTATTGCAAATGCATTTTTGTTAACCTTTATAGAAGTTGTGGCAGACTTTTCAAACCCTATGGTAATAGGAGGAAATTTTTCAACCCTTGCAACAAAAATATATATGCAAGCTATTGGTAACTATGATATGGCGGGTGGAGCTGCTAT
The DNA here is from genome assembly GCA_937976175.1 of uncultured Clostridiaceae bacterium. Taxonomy (GTDB): domain Bacteria; phylum Bacillota; class Clostridia; order Clostridiales; family Clostridiaceae; genus Clostridium_AD. The sequence continues at coordinate 7,812 of CALJTN010000336.1, forward strand.
AGCCGTTGTTCTATTATCCTTATCAGTACTACTATTTGTTTTAGAAAAATTCTGGATAGAAAAAAAATCCTACGTAACAGTGACGGGAAAGGCATCAAGAGAAAGAGATGTTATAACTGAAAAGCATATAGTATGGCCAATAGATATAGCTTGCTTACTTATAGCTATATTCGTAATATCCTTCTATGCATTAATACCAGTAGGTGGAGTATTTAAAGTTATGGGAATAGATTATACCTTTACTTTAGCTCATTTTAAATATGTATTCAATGTAGGACTAGAGCCTATAAAGGCTACTACACTTTTAGCAATTTATGCAACACCTATAACTGGAATACTAGGAATGATAATAGCATTTATAATTGTAAGAAAGAGATTTATAGGAAGAAGCTTTATAGAATTTACTTCGCTCTTAGCTATGGCAGTGCCAGGAACGGTTCTGGGACTTGGATATATAAGTGCTTATAACACTAGACCCTTACTGCTTACAGGAACAGGACTTATTATAGTAATAGCCTTTATTGTTAGAAGCTTACCAGTTGGAGTAAGGTCCGGTGTTGCGGCACTTCAACAAATCGATCCAGCTATAGAGGAAGCTGCACAGGATTTAGGAGCGAATTCTACAAAAGTATTTGCATCTGTAACCTTACCTCTTATAAAAACAGCATTTTTTAGTGGCTTGGTTTACACTTTTGTTAGAAGTATGACAGCAGTTAGTGCAGTAGTATTCTTAATTACTCCTAAATATAAGCTTTTAACAGCATCTATATTATCTCAGGTTGATAATGGAAGATTTGGAGTAGCATCAGCTTATTCAACAATATTAATTTTAATAGTTTATACAGCCATAGCTACAATGTACTTTGGATTAAGCAAAATGGGTGTAAGCAAGAGCGACGACAATATACTATAATAGGAGTGATGAAAAATGCAAAGAAGTAAAGGCGTTAATATAAAGAATTTGACGAAAATATACCAAACACATAATGGCAAGTCTGAATTTAAAGCGGTAGATAATATATCAGTGGATATAAAAGCAGGAGAATTCGTTACTCTTTTAGGACCTTCAGGTTGTGGAAAAACTACTACCTTAAGAATGATTGCAGGCTTTGAAATACCATCTCAGGGTGATATATATTTAGGCGGAGATAAGGTTGATAATTTAACTCCTGATAAGAGAGATACAGCTATGGTTTTTCAAAGTTATGCTTTATTCCCTCATTTAAATATATACGATAATATATCTTACGGACTAAAACTTAAAAAAATCACAAAAGCCAAGCTAGATGAAAAGGTAAAAAATATAATTGATCTTGTGGGCCTCAATGGTATGGAATCTAGATATCCAAATCAACTTTCCGGAGGACAACAACAAAGAGTTGCACTGGCGAGGGCTCTAGTAATGGAGCCAGGAGTGTTATTATTTGACGAACCGTTGTCAAATTTAGATGCAAAGCTAAGAGTGTATATGAGAGCGGAAATAAGAAAGATACAAAAAAAGGTTGGAATAACAGCAGTTTATGTAACTCACGATCAATCTGAGGCAATGAGCCTTTCTGATAGAATTATAATAATGAATAAAGGTCTAGTAGAACAGGTTGGTACTCCAAAGGAAATATACTATACCCCAGCAACAGAATTTGTAGCTGATTTTATAGGAGCGGCAAACTTTTTAGAAGGGGAGATAATATCAATAAAAAACAAACTAGCAACGGTCTTAGTTAATGGAGTCACCTTAGAACTACCTTACAGGGGAACAAAGAAGAGTGGAGACGTATGTAAAATAGTATTACGACCAGAGGCAATAGAAATGGGAGATAAGGGTCTCTTAAAAGGCAAAATTAGTAGCTCAACCTTTATGGGAGCATACCAAGATTACTCTATAAAAGTAGGGGACCATGAAATAAAGTGTGAGGACTTCAATCCACAGGCTAAAACTGTGTATGATGAAGGTAATGATATATTTATTAGTTTTAAAAAAGAAAATGCACATATAATATAGTAGAAAATCAGAGGAGGTTGTAATGCTCTTACAGGAAATAGTTTTGAGGTTGCTTTTATCCATATTTATAGGTGGAATCATAGGTTATGAAAGAGAATACACTAATAGTCCAGCAGGATTTAGAACTCATATACTTGTATCAGTGGGAGCTACTATAATTTCTTTAATTCAGGTGCAAATGGTGGGTGAGTCCATAACTCTTATAGGAAATAATCCTACCCTTGCTAATGCTATAAAGATTGATATGGGAAGACTAGGTGCTCAAGTTATAAGTGGTATAGGTTTTTTAGGCGCAGGAAGTATACTTCATAGCAAGGGTTCTATAAAGGGACTGACTACAGCAGCCTCTATATGGGTAGTGGGCTGTGTGGGTCTTGCTATAGGGCTTGGATACTATGCTATAAGTGTGCTAGGTTGTATATGTCTAGTACTCGTACTTGTAAGCTTAAAAAAATTTGAACAGAAATTTATTTCCAATAGTGGTATTCTTAAAATATGTGTTAAATACACAAATAAAAGAGCGGTAATGACTTTTATTGAAGGATATATTAGTGAAAAAGGTATAAAGATAAAAAATCTAGAGTTTTATATGAATGATTTAGATGAAAGTTGTGGTACTAACATTGAGACCTGCTTGCTAACACTTAAAGTGCCAAAATCCTTAGAGGTAAATGAAATACTAATTCACTTGTCAATAAATGAAAGTATAGTTAAAATACATGAAATTAAAGAGTAAAGTCTGATGTGGCTTTACTCTTTATTTGGTTAAGTGCATTCCAGCGGTTTAGTTAGTGATTTAAGGCATTTGAAAAAATATATTATATATAAGGTTGAAAGTTTTTAAAACTGCATTTATTATATAAGCATAGAACAATAATAAGATTTTAAGACATAAAAGCACTTCCTAAGGAGAGAATGTAATGAATTTTACAAAAAACAGTTTTAAGAAAAAATTATATAAGGCCCTTTTTATGGTAGGAATTATACCACTTGTAATTTTATGTGTATATGAGTTCACTTATATAATAATAGCTACAGAGGAAAAAATAGAAAACTATACAAGAAGTAATATAGAAATTGCATCTGAGCTTATAGATAGCAATGTAGATACCTATGCAAAAATGGTAAGTTTCATAGCCGATAATGATGAGGTTCAAGGTATTTTAGAGAAGGATAGGCTTAGCGGTGGTAAAAGCTTTGAAGATACACAAAGCCTATATAAAATAACTAGGGCATTAATGGCAACGCAAGCAAAGGATATACCTCTTCATATAGTAAACCTAAACAAAAAAAGTAGATTTTCCACAACAGATTACTACTCACCTATCTATTCAGACCATAGGGGAGATTTTTATGAGAGGCTTGCTGCAAATGAAGGCTTGGTTATGACTCAAATTCATAGAAGGGTAGAGGGAAGTGAATCTAAGGATACAGTGCTTGTTATAGGAAAGGCAATAACTAACAAAGAATCAAAGGCTTTAATAGGATATATTATTGCAGATGTATATGACAGTTATTTTGATAATATATTTTCTAGCATATCCATTACAGAAGGAACAAATATTATTCTAATGGATTCAAATGGATATATAATAACTGATAAAGTAAATAAGAATGATACAGGGTTTCGATTTAAGAGCAATTATTTAAATGAATTAGAAGAGCAAAAGGGAACTTTTAATTTAAAGTTAAAAAATAAAGCGTATAAAGGTTATTTTACAACTACTGAAACTACTAAAATAAAGGTTTTGGTAATAATACCTAAAGAATATTTTTTGTACCAAGCCTTAGATAATATGAAATTTTTAATTGTATTAGGTGCATTCGTAGCTTTAATGGCTATTGCATCCTGTTTAGAGTTATCTAAAAGAATTTCTAAACCTATAGTAGATATGACCTTAATAATGAAAAAGGTAGAGGGTGGGGATAGAAGTGTTCTTGTAAGTGAAGGTGGACAAGACGAAATAGGGCAACTTGCAAAAGGCTTTAATGATATGCTTAAGGAAATCAATAGGTTAATAGATGAAGATTATAAAAAAGAGCTTCTAATACAACAAGCAGAGTTTAAAGCATTAAAATCTCAAGTGAATCCACATTTTCTATACAATGCTCTAGGAACTATAAATTGGATGGCAAGGCTTGGTGAGAAGGATGCAGTTATAGAAACCACAGGAGCTTTAGCAAAATTTTTCAGATACAATGTAAATAATACGGAGGACACGGTTTATGTAAAGCAGGAAATTGAACAAATTAATAATTACCTGACTATTCAAAAGCAAAGATACAAGGATAAGTTTACTATAGATATAAATGTGGAAGAAAAAATATTAGAACTTAGAATACTTAAATTAATGCTGCAACCATTGGTAGAAAATGCTATAGTACATGGCTTAGAAACAAAAAGGGGAAATGGAAGGCTATGCATAGAAGCTTATGAAGAGCCTAGCTTAATATGTTTTGATGTTATTGATGATGGGGTGGGCGTTGGAAATAGCAGCTCCAAGGGAGAAGGCATAGGAATAGACAATGTAGATAAAAGAGTAAAACTGTATTATGGACAGGAGTACGGAGTTAACCATAGAAATGAAAATGGACAAACTATATTTTCAATAAAAATTCCTAAAGAGGAGTTGCAAGAATAATGCTAAAGGTTTTAATAGTGGACGATGAATTCTATTCACGAGAAGGTCTTAAAAGTGTAATTTCATGGGAAGAGTTTGGCTGCGTGGTTTGTGGGGAGGCTGAGGATGCAGAGATGGCTATAGACCTTGCAAGAAAGCTTGAGCCTGACCTTATAATAACTGATATAAATATGCCAGCTATGAACGGTATAGATATGGCTAAGGTTATATTGAAGGAACTTGCTAGCATAAAATTTATAATAATAACAGGCCACGATGATTTTCAATATGCAAGAGGAGCTATAAAAATAAATGCTGTTGATTTTATACTTAAGCCTATAGAAATAGATGAGTTTTTAGAAGCCTTAAAAAAAGCGATTCACCTTATAAAACGAGGAAATACAAGTAATCCACTGTATTATGAAAAGCAACTTCTACAGGAGTCTATTTTAGATTCTTCTAAAATAAATGGATATACTAAAGATATTATAAGTAATATAATGTACAATAATAGAAAAGCAGTAGAAAAAACTTTTGGTGAGTTATATAAATATATGAAGGAGGGCAAGTTTGATAAAAATATTGTTCTTAGAATTAGCTTAGAATTAATGGTTAAAATTAAAAATGAGCTAAGTAGCCTATCCATACCAATAACAGAACTGGAAGGTTTAGAGCTTAAGAGAGAGTACCAAGTTATACAACAAATAGAAACTTGTATGAATAAGTTTATCATGGCTTCTATAGATTTAATTAGAGACTATCATGGAGAACTTGAGGATAGTAGCCTCGAGAAGGCCATAAAGTATATAAATGAAAATTATAATAAAAATATTTCTTTAAAAGTTGTGGCAAATCATGTGTATCTAAATGAAAGTTATTTAAGTCGAAGTTTAAAGTTTAAATTAGGTATGGGGTTTTCAGAATATATAAGAGGGCTTAGGGTTAAGAAAGCAACAGAGCTACTTAAAATAGGATACTCAATTTCTAGAGTGGCGCAGGAAGTTGGATACTCAGATTATAGGCAATTTTCAATCAACTTTAAAAAACAAACAGGACACAAACCAAGCTCCTGTCGCTGAGGTAAAAACAAAGTTTATATTTAGTTGTATTTTTTCTTGCAAAGGGCTATATTTATCATATAATGCACATACATATATATTAATAGGAAATTCTCGAAATAAGAGGATTTATATATTAATATATAAGGAGATGCTGTATGGTAAATAACTCTA
>CALJTN010000337.1 GCA_937976175.1 uncultured Clostridiaceae bacterium
CTCAAGAAAAAGATATTTTTATAAATGTAGCTGAAGCTAGAGTTAAACTTGCAGGAGCAAAAACCATAACAGAGACAGCAGAAGCGGATAGTGAACTTGGGAGTGCACTTTCAAGACTTTTAGTAGTTGTGGAGCGGTACCCAGATTTAAAATCCAGTGAAAATTTTAGAGATTTAACTGTGGCGCTAGAAGGGACAGAAAATAGAATAGGTACAGCAAGGCAGGACTATAACAAAAGTGTCGACAATTACAACACTACAATTAGGAGATTCCCTAATGCCATGGTTGCAGCTTTTTTTAGATTTGAACAAAAGCCATATTATAAAGCTAGTGAATTGGCTAAAGAAGTACCAAAAGTTGATTTTAGTAAATAGGAGTTAAAAATATGAAGATGTATTTAATAAAGTTAGTTAGAGTGATGTATAATATACCATCAAGCATATTTGTAAAATATAACACTGAGAAGAAATTTTTTCTTGCAGCCATGCTAGTAACCTTCTTTCTAAGTCAAATAGTAGCTACCAATCTAGTGAATGCGGAGCCTAAATTTCCAAAGGCTACACAGTTAAAATACATTAATGATTATGCTAACATTATAGATAGCAACTCCGCAGAATACATTTTTTCCGTAGGTAGAGAACTAGAAGAAAAAACAGCAGCACAGGCTATTGTGGTGGTTATAAATTCTTTAGAAGGAGAGTCTATAGAATCCTATGCTAATGGTATTTTTAGAAGCTGGGGCATTGGGCAAAGTAGCAAAAATAATGGGCTGCTAATTTTATTATCTATAAAAGACAAAAGGTGGAGAGTGGAGGTAGGTACGGGACTGGAAGGGGCTGTTACGGATATATACTCCTCAAGAGTTATGAATAATTTTGCAGTGCCGAAATTTCAGCAAAATGAATATGGACAGGGGCTTAGGTTAGCATATTCGGTTCTGGTAGACAATATAGCTAAAGAATTCGAAGTTACCCTAAATAAAAATATTAGCGTTCCAAAGTATGTTGAAGGTGAAAAAAATGCAAGTAGAGCCAAAGACGTAAATGGAATTCTAGTAATTGGAGTTATTATGCTAGTTTTTCTTGATCTTATTTTTAATAGGGGAAGACTAACTAGGTTTATGATAAAACTGCTATTTTGGAGTTCGCTAGGTAGGCGCGGTGGAAGAAATGGTAGAAATAATGGTGGTGGTTTTGGAGGTTTTGGAGGAGGTTCATCTAGTGGTGGAGGATCCTCTGGAAGCTACTAGAGCAATGATTTGGTAGAACATAAAAAAAATCAGTGGAATAATTGTGTTATATCACAGTTTTAATTTTATTAAATTAAAAGTATAATATTAAGCATAGACCCCCTAATAGTAAAATTAAATATTTAAAAGCAGAAAAGCAATTTGTTTTTCTGCTTTTAAATGTATATGAGTTTATATTTTTAAAGATGAAAGGTTAGGTAGAAATTATGCGAATAGGAATCGATCTAGGTGGAACTAACATAGTTATAGGGATAGTTACAAATGAAGGGGAAATAGTAATAAAAAAAAGCACACCAACATTAGTTTCAAGGGGATCAGTGCTAATAATAGAGGATATGGTTAGCTTAATACATAAGACCTTGGAGTTATCAGGAAATTTAATGGAGGACATTGAGCTTATTGGTATTGGGGTTCCAGGACTTGTTGATTATAATAGCGGAATAATAAAAGAATGTGTAAACCTAGGGTGGGAGAATATAGATATATGTAAAATGCTTAAAGAAAAGACTGGTAAACAAATCCTCATAGAAAATGATGCAAATGCTGCAGCTGGTGGGGAATACCTATTTGGAATAATGAAAAATAAGTTAAATTCAGTGTTTGTAACACTTGGAACTGGTATAGGTGGAGGAGTAATTATAAACGGCAAGTTACATAGAGGAAAGAATGGGTCAGCAGCAGAAATAGGACACATGATTATAGGAGAGAGTTTCTATAATTGCGCTTGCGGTAATAATGGTTGCTTTGAAACCTTCGCCTCTGCTACAGCAATAATTAACCATACGAAGAAGCTGATAAATGAGAAAACTCATGATACATCAATACTTAAAAAAATAGGTAAATTAGATGAAATTGATGCTAAAATAGTTTTTGACTGTGCAAAAGAAGGAGATAAACTAGCCAATTTAGTAGTGGAAAGGTTTGTTAAATACCTTGCTATAGGAATCTGTAATATAGTAAATATTCTAGATGTAGAAATGATAGGCATCGGCGGTGGGGTTTCTGCAGCTGGAGGATTTTTCATGGAACTACTACTAAAGGAAGTGGAAAAATACAAACTGTTTAAAGATATACCTATATGTGACTTGAAAATAGCAGCGCTAGGTAACGATGCTGGCATTATTGGAGCTGCAATGCTTGACATGTTATAGATTTAAAATAGTTACTTGCAAAAAACACTATAAAGATTTATGGAATTTAATAAATCTTTATAGTGTTTTTTCTTTTACTTAAAAATAATTGATACATTTTCGAAGCCCATGTCTAATAGGATACCTTGTAAAAGTAATCTAGCATTAGCGTTAGCTTCATCTAAAAACCCTGTTTTTATTAAATCCGCTTCAATCTTAATTTTTTCGTTGCTAATTTCGTCCACCATATCTTGCATACTAAGTTTATTAAACACTGAAGATTTCTCATCATAAACGAACAAATCCTCATTATTAATTACATGATCAAAAACTTTAGCTTTTTTCAAAGTTACAGTAACTTTTTCTTTATTAATTATAATGCCTAAATCTTTAAAATCTACCCCGGCTTTAATATAACCACTATACTTTACTAAAAAGGACTTTTCTGTAAAGGGAATAGAGAAATCTTTAAATTTTTTGCTATCCTTTAGGGCTAATACATTAGAATAGTTATACTTTACTGTAGAAAGCTCTGAAATTTTTGATAATCTTTCGGAGATAACAGTAGAAGTGATAAGTTTATCATTACTAACATTGTTTATAATAGAGTAAATTAGTGTGGTTGACACTGCTAAGCTTAAAAGTACAATTAGAAATATTAATTTATTCTTATGATTTATAGGATTATAGACTGGTTCTAAATTCATATCAAACAACTCCTCTATATATTATATACTAATTTAGCACAGTATTAAAACTATAAAATTTATAAAAAACTGATAATTTATCAAAGTATTCTTAAAAAAATATAATTTATGTGCAAACGGTTGCATTAACATAAAAAATTATGTATAATAATTATAAAAGACACAATTATAGTAAGTGCAAAAAAATATAGCTTCAGAAAATTTAATAATTATTAAATACTAAAAAGAATATAGGAGGGAAAATTTAATGGATATTAACAATCTTCCAAGAGTTGCTTATTTTTGTATGGAGTATGGATTACATTCAGACTTTAAAGCTTATGCAGGTGGACTAGGGATACTTGCAGGTGACCATTTGAAAGGAGCTAAAGATCTAAAGCTTCCATTAGTGGGAATAGGTCTTAAGTGGAAACAAGGATATACTGAGCAGCTTATAGACAAAAATGGAAAAGCATATGATACATATCATAATTATAATTATGATTTTTTACAAGATACAGGAGTAAAGGTAACTGTTAAAATCAGAAATATAGATGTAGTGTGTAAGGTTTGGAAGTTAGAGGAATTCGGAAATAACCCAATATATCTTTTAGATACTGATATACCAGAGAATGGTGATACTTGGATAACAGGACAACTCTATGGATGGTTTGGAGAAGAGAGAATTGCTCAAGAAATAGTATTGGGTATTGGTGGAGTAAAAGCTTTAAGAGCCTTAGAGATTCCTATAGATGTGTACCATTTTAATGAAGGACATGCAGCGCTAGCAGCTACAGAGCTTATCAAAGAAAAAATGCAATCAGGATATAGTTTTGAGGAGTCTTGGAACAAAACTCGTGAGGAGGTAGTATTTACAACCCATACTCCAATAGTTGAAGGTAATGAATCTCATACTGTTGATAAATTAGAATACATGGGAGCATTTAATGGACTAACTAGAGAGCAAATGATTAGATTTGGTGGAGAACCATTTAATATGACCGTAGCAGGACTTAGACTTTCAAGAAAGGCTAATGCTGTAGCACATCTTCATATGGAAACAGCAAATAAAATGTGGAAAACTGTTGCTGGAAGATCAGAAATTATCGGTATAACCAATGGAATTCATAAGCCAACTTGGGTAGACGAAAGAATTACTGAAGCTTATGAAAATAATGGAGACCTGTGGGGTACTCATATAACTGTTAAAAAGGAATTAATAGAATTTATCAAAGAGAGAACAGGTGTAGAATTAGATGCAGATAAGTTACTTATTGGATTTTCAAGAAGAGCCGCACCCTATAAGAGAAGTGATCTAATATTTACTGAAGAAGAGATAATTTCTCCGCTTCTTGAAAGTGGAAAAGTTCAAATTGTATTCTCAGGAAAGGCTCATCCTCTTGATGATACAGGAAAAGAAATAGTAGCAAAGCTTGTAAGAATGATGAAGAAGTATCCAAATAGCGTGGTATTCCTAGAAAATTATGATATGAATATAGGAAGAATGCTAACTAGAGGGTCTGATATTTGGTTGAACAATCCAAGGAGACCATTAGAAGCTAGTGGAACTTCAGGAATGAAGGCTGCTATGAATGGTGTACTTAACTGTTCAATATTAGATGGTTGGTGGCCAGAAGCGTGTGTGGATGGTGTAAATGGATGGCAGTTTGGAGATGCAGTAGGTCTTGATGATTTATCACCAGGAGAATTAGATAAGCATGATACAGCGGCTCTTTATGATACTTTAATAAATAGAGTTATGACTACTTATTATGGAAATAGAGAAAAGTGGGTAGAAATGATGAAGGAAAGTATTAAAACTACAAGTTATGAATTCTCAGTAGAGAGAATGTTAGATGAATACTATAATAAAATGTATATAAAATAATATAAAAAGGGATATCTCAAATTAGAAATTAATTTCTAGTTTAAGATATCCCTTTATTTTGTATTTAATGTGAGAATATTAATAAAACTGGTAAATATAATACAAAAAATACTTAGACACACGAAGTAAATCTGATATAATGAATTAGTAAGGATTACATTATGTAAATATTTTGTAGGGTTAAGAGTAGCTATCAATTATTAATTGTTATTGCTATAGAGGGCCACGGGGAGGGACAACTTGGAAGATAAAGAGAAAGCTAGTGATACAAAAGTGGTACGTAAAAAAATTTATTCTATGATTTTACCTATAACTATTGAAAATATTTTGCAGATGACAGCAGGATTTGTTTCTATGGCAATGATAGGGAGAATTGATGCTATAGCCATAGCATCACTAGGATTAAGCACCAGGATTACACAAATTATATGGGCATTATTTAAAGGGGTAACAACGGGCGGAACTGTATTTGTAGCACAAGCATATGGTTCTGGCAATATTAAGAAGGTTAAGCATATCATTCAGCAAACCCTATTATCTTCAATAGTTTTAGTTCTTCTGTTACAACAATTAGTTTTTTGGAAGGCTCCCTTATTACTAAAAATTTTTAATCCTAAGCCAGGACTGCTAGCTAATGCAGCTATATATTTAAAGATAGCTTCATGGGGGCTACCTTTTGTGGCTATAATGCTTGTAGTAGCAGGAGTATTACAGGCTACAGGCAATGCTAAAACACCAATGAAGATTGCTTTAATTATGAATTTAACTAATATTATTTTTAGTTTTATACTTATATTTGGAAAGTTTGGCATGCCGGCTTTAGGCATTAGGGGAGCTGCAATTGCTATAGTAATTGCGCAGTTTATAGGTGCTATGCTTGGTATTTATGTGTTGTTTAGTAAAAATGGCATATTAAGTTCACTATTTAATAGAAATTTCTTTAGATTAGATCTAAAACAAATTGCGAAAGTTTACAGAGTTGGAATGCCAACAGCCTTAGAGTCAATATTTTGGCAAATATCCGCTATAATTTTAACAAGAATTATATTATCCTTTGGTGAAGTTGCTATGGCCTCTTACCAACTTGGATTACAAGCCGAGTCCATCTCCTATATGCCAGCTATGGGGTTTGGAGTTGCAGCAACCGCCTTTATTGGTCAAGCAGTAGGAGCTAAGGATGAAGTCTTAGGGCGAAAATATATGAAGGAATTACTTAAAGGATCAGCTGTTCTTACTAGCATAAGTGCCTTTATATTAGTATTTTTTCCAGGATCAGTTATGAGACTACTTACAAATAATGTAGAAGTCATCAAAATCGGGGTGGTATACCTAATAATAATGGGTCTAGTACAACTTCCACAAAATATTGCGGGAGTTTTGAATGGAGCTTTAAGAGGGGCAGGATATACTAAGGTACCTATGATTGTAGCTGGTGTTGGGATTTGGGCAATTAGAGTTCCTTTAGCTCTGCTTTTAACATATAAATTTAATATGAGCATAAAAGCCATATGGGTGGTTATTGGGCTAGACTTAATAGTGAGGTTTATTTTAAGCTTTACTTTATATAAGACAAGAGATATATATAATAAAAGATTGGTAATGGAAGATAAATAAAAATAAAAGGCTTACAAAATTAGTAAGCCTTTTATTATATAGTTATTTTACTTCTACAATCCATCCTTCAGGAGCGTCTATCTCTCCAAACTGGATTCCATAAAGAGTATCATAAAGTTTTTTAGTAATTGGACCTACTTCTGTTTCACTATGGAAAACATGAAGATTATTGTTATATTGTATGCCACCAATAGGTGTTATTACAGCAGCAGTTCCACATGCACCTGCTTCTTTAAACTCACTAAGATTGTTTATTAGGACATCTCTTTCTTGTACTTCCAGTTTTAAATATTCGCTTGCAATGTGCATTAAAGAGTATTTAGTTATGCTAGGAAGTATTGATGGTGAATTTGGAGTTACAAATTCATTATTATTGGTAATCCCAAAGAAGTTTGCAGCACCAACCTCTTCAATTTTAGTATGAGTTGCAGGATCAAGGTAGATACAGTCAGCAAAGCCTTTTTCTTTAGCTTGTTCATGAGCAAGAAGACTTGCAGCATAATTTCCGCCAACCTTTGCAGCGCCTGTTCCGTGTGGAGCAGCTCTGTCAAATTCTTCTGAAATCATAAAGTTTACTGGAGCCATACCGCCTTTAAAGTAAGGGCCTACAGGTGAGCAGAATACACCAAATAAAAATTCAGGTGCAGATCTTACTCCCAGATTATCACCGATACCAATGAGGTAAGGCCTGAGATAAAGTGTTGCTCCACTTCCATATGGTGGAAGAAAAGCTTCATTTGCTTTAACAACTTGAACACATGCATCTACAAATTTCTCAATAGGTAGTTCAGGCATGAGAATACGTTTACAACTTCTGTTCATACGTTTAGCATTTTCATCAGGCCTAAATAGTTGAATTTTACCATCCTTTGTACGATAAGCTTTTAAGCCTTCAAAACATTGCTGGCCATAATGAAGTGCTGTAGAAGATTCACTTATAGTAAGATTGTTATCCTCAACTAGTTTTCCGTCATCCCATTTACCATTCTTCCATATTGAAATATAACGTAAGTCTGTCTTCGTATAAGTAAAACCTAATTTACTCCAATCAATGTTAACATTTGTGCTCATATGAATCCCCCTATTATGTGATAATTTTTAACTTGAAATAGATTTCATACGACAGCAGAAAAATAATAGTAAATTCTATTTATTTTCCTAAGTCGTAAAATTTGTATAACATATTTATAATATTATTATAACACAGAATAGGGATATGTCATATTATTATCAGCATTTTAATAAATTAAGTGCAGAATATTTTTTGAGTGAATAATAAATTGCATTAATAAAAACGAAATTTTATTAATGCAACTTTTTATTCATTATTTAAGTATTCAAGTCCATAATTTATTATATTGTTAAAACGTACTATCCAGGTTATTACCTTAAATCTTCAGGGCCAGCTTTTTTACCTTTAGACGTGTTCTTGCTGGCATCATTTAAGGCTTCAAAACTCGCAGTATTCTCCATATGGCTTATAGCTTCATTTACTTTTTTATTTTTATTTCTTTTATTTTTGTTCATGAGTTATGTCTCCTTTCATATTTTGCAGTGTGTATATTAATAGCATAGCCAGATTCATTACTAATATGTATATATGTAATTTCATTAAAATAATTTTTTAAAGCAGTTTTTGCATAGAGTTACTTTGCCCTTGTTGGCAGAAAGACAAGCATCTTTTGATACAAGCTTTTTACATATTTCACATACTAGCTTTGAAGAAGAGCTATTAACACCTAAAGAGGCTGGCTTGGCTACTTTAGTACCTAAGGTGTTTTTTTTATTTGAAGGAGGCGCATAATTTATAGGTGGCTGTTTTTCTTTCTTTTCAGCTATTGAATAAGTCATAGTATATGAACTTTCACCAAAAAGTTCTAATTCGAATCGGGGGTTTTCTGTATCATAAAACTCCTCAATTATAATTCTTGTAACTTGGGCATCGTTTATTATAAGACCACTTTTCTCTATACCATCAAATATGCTTTTTGTTATGTTGTTAGTATCAGGATGCCGTTTTATACTTTTATAATATACCTTTAGAACCGCAATAAGAGCTTCTGTTAAAACAATATTTGGATTTTGTATTCTACATTGAAATGCAATTTCTTCTTCATATAAAGCATATCTATCATGATACTTACCAGAATTATAAGGTAAAATAGCTCTGCCATTCATGTTGAAAAGTTTAAAATTAGATTTTGAAATAGGTGAACCTTTTATTATCACCTTTGCATAAGGATTACTCATACATACCTCCTAGCAGCTATTTTTAGTATATAATAACTATTAATTTAAGTTTTAAAAATAAAATTACATATATGATTATACCATAGTAAGAGAAGTACTCTGCAAATACACTTAAAAAAGCATATAAAAATTTGATATGCAAAAGCTAATAAAGTATAATTAATTTGTAATATTAACAAATGTAAACATTCTAGGTATTTAACATTCTAAGAATGCTTTTATGAATATAGAAAACACAGTATATAAAGTATATTAAAGGTGGGTAAAACAATGGAAAAGGATATTAAAATACTCGCAATTGAATCAAGTTGTGATGAGACCGCAGCAGCGGTAGTACTAAATGGTCGAGAGGTTCTATCAAATGTAATTGCATCACAAATTGACATACACCAAAAATTTGGAGGAGTTGTTCCAGAAGTAGCATCTAGAAAGCATATTGAGGCAATAAGTGCTGTGGTTCAAGAAGCGCTAGATGAAGCTAAAGTTACCTTGTCTGATATAGATGCTATAGGCGTAACCTATGGACCAGGGCTCGTAGGAGCACTTTTAGTAGGAGTTCAATATGCTAAGGGACTGGCATACGCAACTAATAAGCCTTTAATTGGAGTTAACCATATAGAAGGTCATATAAGTGCTAATTTCATTCAATATAAAGAACTTGAACCGCCCTTTATATGCTTGGTAGTTTCAGGTGGGCATACTTTTATTGTATACATGAAGGACTATGGTGATTTTGAGGTTATGGGTCAAACTAGAGATGATGCAGCAGGAGAAGCCTACGATAAGGTGGCCCGAGCAATTGGACTGGGTTATCCCGGTGGCCCTAAGATAGATAAAATAGCGAAAGAAGGTAATCCTAATGCTATAAAGTTTCCAAGGGCTAATTTTCATGAAGCTAGCTTAGACTTTTCTTTTAGTGGAGTTAAGTCAGCTGTGCTAAATTATTTAAATAGTATGAGCATGAAAAGTGAGGAAATTAATGTGCCGGATGTGGCAGCATCCTTTCAAAAGGCAGTGGTTAATGTTTTGGTAGATAATGCTTTGGAGGCATGTAAAATCAAAGGGGTAGATAAAATAACCATAGCAGGTGGTGTGGCATCAAATTCTTGCCTTAGAGAGACTATGATAAAAGAAGGGCAAAAGAAAAATATAGAAGTTTTGTTCCCAGAAATGATACTTTGTACTGATAATGCAGCTATGATTGGAAGTGCAGCTTACTTTGAGCTAATTAAAGGAAGAGTCTCAGGACTGACGCTTAACGCAATAGCAAACTTAAAACTTGGGCAACGGTAGAATCCTATAAACATTAAAGCTTTTACAAATAAAAGAAGGAGCTACCTAAAAATAGAAAGTAATTTCTATTTTTAGGTAGCTCCTTTTCCTTGGAAAGTGTTTTTATAATTCAATATCCTTTTCCTTTAATTTCATATTGATGAATCTTTCAGCTAGTAGTATAACAACTGCCATTGTTGGTACTGCAAGAAACATACCAAGAACTCCAAAGGTTCCACCGCCTATAAGTATGGCAAGAATAATAAGTAAAGGACTTAAACCAACAGAGCTTCCCAGTATCTTTGGCCCTAAATACAATCCATCAAATTGTTGAAGAGCAAAAATGAATAGAAGTACCCAGAGAGCTTTTATAGGACTATGAAATAGAGTAATGAAAAAAGCAGGCACCATTCCAATAAATGGACCAAAATAAGGAATCATGTTTGTAACTCCAACTATTAAGCTTATAAGCATTGTGTAAGGTATCTTAAGAAAACTAAGTCCTACAAAGCATATAATCGCAATAATAAGAGAGTCAATAAATTTCCCTATAACAAAACCTGAAAAAATATAATTTACTTCGGTACCGAATTTTAATAAACTATCTGCTTTCTCTTTGTTTAAGATTGCATAAATCAATCTTTTTATATTTAATATTAAGATTGCCTTATCCTTTAAAAGATAAATAGAAATAATAAAGCCAAACATAAATTTCATAAATGAAGAGGTAAAGTCCACGGCTGTTAAAAAAGCAACATTAATACCAACATTTAGGTACCTAGTTAAATTAGCCATAAGTGTTGAAGTAGCATCATCTAAATACTTAGTTATACCATATTTCTCAAGCAGTTCAACCTTATCCATATTTTCATAGAACCATTTTTGAGTTTTAGATATATAGTCGGGAGTTGAATTTGTAAGTTCCCGGATACTAGCACCTATATTAGGAGTTAGTATAGTTATGCTAAAAACTAATATTCCTATAACAAATATATACATAATTAGCAAAGTTAAAATACGTTTTGTATGAAATTTCTTTTCGATACTAACCATTACGGGATTTAATAAATAAGCTATACCAAATGCCCATATAAAGGAACTTATGTAGGATATAAAAACACTAATGGAGCTGGTGAGTAGTTCTATATTATTTACTACTCTAAATAAAACAAAGGATAACAATATTATAGGAATTAAATTTAAATAAGGTATTTTTTTCTCTTTAAACAAAATTAAGTCACTCCTTAATTAATAATTATTTTAGTCATAATATGATGATATAATTATATCATAAATATAAAATTTAAAAGGTATTTATGAGATTTTTAAGTTATTATAAGTTTTGTAATTGCTGAAATAAAATGTTTGCACAAAAGAAATTGTAAAATTCTCAATATAATGATACACTTTCCTTAGTTATATAAAAATAATAAGAATAGGAGAAAAGATATGCGCAGAGTGCTCCTGGTTAATGATTGTAAATTTGAAAATTTTATTATGAGGGACATGCTTATAAACTTAGGATATGAAGTGATTATAAGCAATGAATTTAATGCAGTTAATGATGCACCACAGCTAGACTGCAATGTTGTTATAGCAAACTTTATTATGAAAGAAAAAACAGGAGATAAGATACTACAACAAATAAAAGATATATATCCTAAAATAAAGTGTATTTTATCATCTAGTAATGACATAAAATTAGAGGATTTTAATAAGAAAGCAATAGATGGGGTTATACGTACACCAATAAGTAAAGAAAATCTAGAAAAAGCACTGCAACAACAAGTTGCTTCATTAAATCAACGTGAGGAACAAGTAAAGTTGTTATTCTGTACATACTGTGGAGAAAAATTAGATCATAGCGACAAGGAAGCAACATTTTGCAAATATTGTGGAAAAAAATATAAAAATTAGTTAATGAGTATATGATTATAATAAATAATTGTATACTCATTATTTATTTATTTATTATATAGATTAATGTAGCATAATGAAGTATTAACGTGTAAACAATATTTAATGACTAGGTAAATAGAAAAATTGAAGGGTTATAGGGAAAAACGCAGAATATATTAAATATACAGAAAATAAAATTATAATAATATTTTCAATATTTATCTACATAGGAGGACGCATATATGATTAATAATATGGATATCGAAAAAGCTATGACTATAAAAATAGACGATGAATTACCAAGTATGCCTGACTTTGCACCAGGAATAAGAAGAGCGCCAGATAGAGGGTTTACTCTTTCAAAACAGCAGGCAGAGCTTGCACTTAAAAATGCACTTCGATATATTCCCGAAAAACACCATGCAATCTTAGCACCGGAGTTTATGGAGGAATTAACTACAAAAGGAAGAATATATGGATACCGTTTTAAACCTAAGAGTAGAATTTATGGAAAACCAATAAATGAATATAAGGGAAATTGTTTAGAGGGAAAGGCATTTCAAGTAATGATTGATAATAATTTAGATTCAGAGGTAGCGTTATATCCCTATGAACTAGTTACCTATGGTGAAACGGGACAGGTATGTCAAAATTGGATGCAGTATGCACTGATAAAAAAATATTTAGAAAACTTAACAGAAGATCAAACGCTTGTATTAGAGTCAGGACACCCCCTAGGACTTTTTAAATCATCACCACAATCACCAAGAGTTATTATAACTAATGGCCTTATGATAGGAATGTTTGATAATCCAAAGGACTGGCAGGTAGCAACTCAACTTGGAGTTGCAAACTATGGTCAAATGACAGCAGGAGGGTGGATGTACATAGGACCGCAGGGAATAGTACATGGAACTTTTAATACTTTACTAAATGCAGGAAGATTGAAACTTGGAATACCAGATAATGAGGACTTAAAGGGTAGGACATTTATAACTTCTGGGCTTGGTGGGATGAGCGGAGCTCAACCTAAAGCAATCGAGATTGCAAATGGAATTGGAATCGTAGCGGAAGTTGATTATTCAAGAATTAAAACTAGGCTTGATCAAGGGTGGGTTAATATTGCGTCAGATAACCTTGAAGAGATATTTAAAATTGTGGCAGAAAAAGTTGAAACTAAAGAAAGTATATCAATTGCCTATCATGGAAATGTAGTAGACTTACTTCAATATGTAGCAGATAAAAACATAAAGATAGATTTATTATCGGACCAAACTTCTTGTCATGCACCCTATGAGGGAGGTTACGCACCACAAGGTGTTACTTTTGAAGAAAGAACAAGACTATTAAAAGAAGATAGAGAGAAATTCATACAGTTAGTTGATAAAACCTTAATTAAACATTTTGAATTAATTAAGATATTGGTTGAGAGAGGAACCTACTTCTTTGATTATGGTAATTCCTTCATGAAAGCTGTTTATGATGCTGGTGCTATAGAAATATCTAAGAATGGTGTAGATGAGAAAGATGGATTTATATTTCCTTCATATGTAGAGGATATAATGGGTCCAATGCTTTTTGATTATGGTTATGGACCTTTTAGATGGGTATGTTTAAGTGGAGATCATGGTGATTTAGTAAAAACTGATAAGGCAGCTATGGAATGTATTGATCCAAATAGACGCGGTCAGGACAGAGATAATTATATTTGGATAAGAGATGCAGAAAAGAATAAACTAGTAGTTGGAACTGAAGCTAGAATACTTTATCAAGATACCCAAGGAAGAATAGATATTGCACTTAAGTTTAATGATATGGTACGAAAGGGTGAGGTTGGGCCTATAATGCTAGGACGTGACCATCATGATGTAAGTGGAACGGATTCTCCATTCAGAGAAACATCTAATATAAAAGATGGTAGTAATGTAATGGCAGATATGGCTGTTCAATGCTTTGCAGGGAATGCTGCTAGAGGGATGAGTCTAATTGCCCTTCACAATGGTGGAGGCGTGGGTATAGGTAAATCTATTAATGGTGGATTTGGGCTTGTGCTTGATGGTAGTGAGAGAATAGATAATATTATAAAGTCTTCAATGGCTTGGGATGTTATGGGCGGAGTGGCTAGGCGTGCTTGGGCTAGAAATCCGCACTCCATAGAAACAAGCATAGATTATAATAAGAAAAATGCTAATATTGATCATATTACTTTACCTTACTTAACAGATGAAAAAATTATTTCAGAAGTAATAGAAAAAGTTTTCAGCAAATAAAAGCATACGCGTATACTAGCTTACCAATTAGGTAGATAAAGAAGTGTATAAAGTAAGGAGACACCATAATATTATGGTGCGGTATTATTTAAATTATTAGAAGAAGGACTATGTGATTAATAAATATAAATCATATAGTCCTTGTTTATTTTTAAGAACATATCTATAATTTAGCAAATTCTTCAATGGATTTAAAGAATAAATTCATTTATTAATATAGATAATAACTGTGACTTAATAAACATAAGGAGGATTTAACTATGAATAATCTAGTAGTGTTTGCACATCCTAATGAGAAAAGTTTTTGTAAAGGAATAGTAGATGCTGTAGTAAAGGCATCTAAAGAAAAAGGAGCTAACGTAAAAGTTAGAGACTTATATGAAATTAGCTTTGACCCCATACTGAAACCATCAGATTTTATTGCCTTCCAAAGTGGAAAAGTTCCAGAAGACATTTCTGAAGAACAGGAGTATATTAAGTGGGCTGATATTATTACTTTTGTATATCCTGTTTGGTGGACTTCATTGCCTGCTATGCTAAAGGGATATGTAGATAGAGTGTTTTCCTATGGATTTGCTTATGAGTATGTGGATGGAGCACCAAAGGGCCTGTTAAAAGGTAAGAAAGCGCTATTATTCTGCACCACTGGGGCATCACATGAAGACTATGCTTCAAATGGAATGCATAATTCAATTAAGCAAACAACTAGTGAAGGAATATTTAACTTTAGTGGTATTGAAGAAGTAAAGCATACCTTCTTTGGCTCAGTGCCTTATGTTGCTGACGAAACCCGAAAAAACTATTTAGAGGAAGTAGAGATTATAGTTAAAGAGATTTTATAAAGATAAAAAACTTTAACTCTAAATACGTAAATTTCTTGTTGATACCCTAATATAGGTGGAGTATAATAGTCTAGGTTTCAAAGATTTAAAATGAGGAGCGAAATTATGACTATCCATGGCAAAATAACAAAAGGGTTTCTAAAGTTGTTTATTATGACTTTGTGCTTATTTTTAAGCATAGTTTCTCTAGTTGCTTGTTCAAATAGCACAGAAAAAAACAATGAAAAAACAAGTGGAAATAAACAAGATATACCAGGCAAAGATACTGAAATCAAAGGTGAGGAACAAGGTGAAGGGGATACTAAGCTCACACGGATAGCATTTGAGAAGAATAATAAGATCTATCTTTATGATGAAATAAACAAACAGATTAAATCCTTAGGAGATGACTCAAAATCAAAGGATTTATTAGACCTTTCTCCAAATAAAACCAAAATGGTGTTTAGGTACTTTGATGAAGAAAAAGCAATATATCCTCCACATATAATTATATATGATATTAAAGATGAAAGCTTAACAGATATTGTTATACATAATAAAAGCACGCAAAAAATTATGGAACTGAAGTGGATAGATAATGAAAATATTTTGGTCACCGGACACATTAATCCGTCCTCCTCAGGTTATGCAGTATATAACATAGAAAGCGGAGAACCCTTAATGTCTTGTATAGGTACTATAAGAGATGTTGATATAGAGAAAGAGAATATTCTTTATAGCAATACACCACATATATTCCCGGTACCAAAGGCTAACTTATACATTAATGGCAATAAAGTGTTTGAAATGGATAATTATAAGGAAGAAATATCTGAGGGTGCGCTATCTAAAGATGGCAAACTGCTTGCTTTTAGAAGTTGGGTGGAAAGCGAAGATAGTTCAAAGGATGAAGTTAATTCTTATATTAACATAGCTAAAATTAGTAGTGATGGAAAAACAGTAGGTGATATAAAGAAGGTAATGGTAGGTAGTGATGTAACTGGATATATTAAATTTGATAATAAAAACAATATAAACATTATAGGTGATGAATTTATATATAAATTAAAATCAGGGAATCTCATTAAGGAGCAAAACACTTTGGCAAAGCAAGTAGAGCTTTCCACTAATCAACTTGAGCAATTTAAAGGAGTTTTAGCTAAACAATTTCCAGAAGACTTTATTTCAGAAGACACATTATTAGAAGATATAGATATATACAACATAATAGCTTTTTAGGCCTAAAAATAATGAGGCAATTGTAAAATGCTAATTATTTTTAAGGGTCTATTGAAAACTTATTAACAAATATTTAAAAATTTGGTATAATAACCTTAAGGATTCTGAAAAAAATATGGAAGAAGGGTTATTATGAAAAAGAAAAGCGATTATAAATCTGTAAACACAAATACGCCTACAACTACTATACCAAGGTCGATGGTAAACAAATTAGGAATGCTATTACTTGTTATTATTCCCATAACCTCATTGCTAGCTTACGCTATGGAGGTTAACTTT
Source organism: uncultured Clostridiaceae bacterium (assembly GCA_937976175.1). Lineage (GTDB taxonomy): Bacteria > Bacillota > Clostridia > Clostridiales > Clostridiaceae > Clostridium_AD. The sequence goes on from CALJTN010000337.1 coordinate 16,598, forward strand.
TTTACTATTGCAAGAATTATATCAGCTTTTATTTTAATTATAAGTATAATTGCTTATATAAAAGAAGAAGTTATCTACGATCATACTAATACTGTAGTTAATAAAAAGAAGATAGTAAACCAAAAACACAAAATAAAGTTTTCTTTTTCATTGAAAAAAGGAACAGTTCAAGTTGTATTATCAACACTAATAATTATATTGTGCACTTACTTAGGACAAGTTATATACAAATTTATTAGATAGTCATAAATAAACAATGTAGGCATCTAAAATTTTTTTTCTTGAAGTATAATATAAGAAAAGTATATATTGCTAAAAATGCTTTTGCGTCGCAGAGTAACGCTAAAATGCATTTTACGCAATATATACTTTTTTAGCGTGGTCTAATAAAAGAGAGTTGATTTTCATTTGCTGTTATGTAGTAGAAACAGCTATTATATAACAGTAAAATCATGAAAAAAATACTTTTTATTGACAATTAACATAAGCTTGAATATAATGTTCAATGGAACGTGAAGACTTTAACATGAAATATATATAACTATGAAAAAAATATGTAAATATAGATTGTAAAACAATTGAAATTTATAGTGGGAGGGTAAATATGGACAAACAAATGTTAAGCCCAAAGGAAATATGTACCTATGTAGAATCCATTGGAGTACAAAAAGCAAATAATAAGTTTATTCAAACTCTTATTCTCGGAGTTTTAGCAGGTGCATTTGTAGCTATTGGAGGATTTTCAGCAGCTACGGCATCTCATAGTATAGAAAATATAGGAGTAGCTAAACTTGCTTCCAGTGTAGTCTTTCCGGTAGGCCTTATGTTTGTGCTGATTTGTGGCGCTGAGCTTTTTACTGGAAATTGTTTGCTTACTATAGCTTATGCTGAAAAGAAAATAACACTAAAGAAGATGCTTAGAAATTGGACAATAGTATATTTTGCAAATTTCCTTGGTGCACTTATTATTGTAGTTTTAATATATTATAGTGGACTGTTAAGTACTAATGGAGGAAAGCTCGGGGGGTATGCAATAAAGGTAGCAGCTTATAAGTCAGGACTTACCTTTACTGAAGTTTTTACCAGCGGAATACTTTGTAATTTAGTAGTATCACTAGCAGTATGGGGTTCATATGCAGCAAAGGATGTGATAGGTAAGGTAGTTATTTCATTCTTCCCAATAATGGCATTTGTTATAGCAGGTTTTGAGCATAGTGTTGCAAATATGTACTACTTATTATTGGGTTTATTTGCAAAGACTAATCCTCTTTATGTAGAGATGTCTCATCAAACTGCAGAAAAGGTAGCAAATATTAACTTTATACATGTAGTCCAAAACTTGATTCCCGCTACACTAGGAAATATAGTTGGTGGTGGAGTTTTTGTAGGCATAGCTTATTGGTTAGTTTATAAGAAAACAGCTTCAAAAGAGTTTGATACTAAGCAGAAAATGGCTGCATAAAAGCAAATAAAAGCGAGTATAGGCACATAGAAGAGATGATGTTCAGTTCTTCTGTGTGTTTTTATATTATAATAAATAATTAAACTTGAGGCGTATAAGTAATTTTCACATTTTTATATATAATAATGTACTATATAAAAAATTAGTACTATAGTAAAATAAAATGATATAATTGTTACATTCATTATTGTATAGTAGTTATAAGGTGATATTAGTGTAACAGAAAAACTTAAAAGGAATGATATTATGAGGGAAAAAATTAAATTTCTATTGTTATTTGCAATTTGTATTTTTATATTAAGTACTAAGAACGAATACGCCATAGCTATTGGATTCATAGGTGTGATATCGTTATTAATCTTTAAAATTTTTAAAATAAGACGTGCACAAGATGCCTTGCAGAAAAGCGAAGAAAACCTACGAAAAAATTATGATTTCGTGAGAATACTTTTAAATACAATTCCAAACCCAATTTTTAGTAAGAATGCTGAGGGTAAATATATTGATTGCAACATTGCTTTTGAACAATATTTGGGGCTACATAAGGAACAGATTATTAATAAAACAGTTTATGAAATAAATCAAGGAAAACTAGCAGAAACATATCATAAAGCGGATATTGAGCTAGTAGAGCAGCGAGGTAAGCAAACTTATGAATCTAAAGTAAGATATGCAGACGGAACAGAACATGATGTATTGATTAGTAAAGCGGCACTTATATCTAAGGAAAATAGGGTTGAAGGTTTAGTTGGAATAATGTTAGATATAACAGAACGCAAGATGTTTGAAAAAAGAATAAGTAGATTATTGCATTTAAATCAAGCCATGCTTGAAGTAAGTCAATCTATTATTTATACAAAAAACATGAATGAATTATTTGAATTAATATTAGAAAAGGCCATAGGGATTATTGAAAATGCAAAGTTTGGAAGTGTTTTAATTTTAGGTGAAGATAGAATGTTGAGAATTCTTGCATCAAAAGGTTATGATATTGAATCAGCAAAGAATTTTAGTATACCATTAGAACAGTCCTTCCAATGGTTGATAACTAAGGGACATATAGAAAAAACAATTGTTATTAATAATATCGATGAGTTACAAGAGAACAGTGTAGTTGATATTTCTAAAAGTAAAGATTCCTGGGATATAAAATCATGTATTAGTTCCCCTATTATGATTGAAAATAAACTTTATGGAATGGTTAATGTAGATAGCAATTATACTAATGCATTTAATGAAGAAGACTTAGGAAGCATGGAGCACCTTAGAAGCCAGATTGAAATAGCTATTAGTAAACATAAACTGTATGAAGAAACTATTTATTTATCTAGGTATGACAAGTTAACTAATATATACAACAGAAGATATTTTGAAGAGCTGTTTGAGTTACACTTCAATAAGGCAATTAGGTGTAATGAACAATTTCAGCTAGCTATTTTTGACCTAAATGGATTAAAAGTGATTAATGATACTTATGGACACTTAGGCGGAGATATGTATATTAAAACCTTCACCGATAATTTAAGTAAAAACATAAGGTCCTCAGATATTTTAGCTAGATATGGTGGAGATGAATTTATTGCTGCATTTTGGGGTATAGATTCAAAAGAATTAGTTGTAAAATTTGAAAAGATGATTGAAACATTAAGAAATAATCCATTTATTTTTGAGGGAAATGAAATTACTTGTAGTTTTAGTTATGGTATTGTAAGTTTTCCACAGGAAGCGCAAAGCTATAATCAATTGGTGAAAGTTGCAGATAACAGGATGTATGAGTATAAGAGAACATTGAAGAAAAAGCATAAGTCTTAAAGAATTACCAGTAGTATATAAAATACAAGGTATTATAAAGAAGGTTAAAAGGAGAGATAATAATGAGTAATAATTATAAGTTTTTTAGAAATAACGATTGTGAGTATTTTCCCTGTCATGAAGTTAAAAATGATGAAAAGTTTAATTGTATGTTTTGCTATTGTCCACTGTACTTTCTTGAGGAGTGTGGGGGGAATGGAAAGTTTGTAAAGGGTATTAAAGATTGCTCAGCTTGCATGATTCCACATTCTGAAAATGGTTATGACTATATAGTAAATAAGATAGTGGAAGTAAATAAAACAAAGAGAAAATAATGATTACCAAACAAAAAAAAGTATGGAATTTTTCCTACGTGCCTTTCAAAAGAATTCCAAACAAAAAATCCAATTAAGAAATTCTAATCTTTTGCTCGTATAAAATCCTCTAGCGCTCACACTCGCCGTCCTGGCTCGGGTTCGCTAGCTTGCACTTCCTGTGCAAGCTCACGAGAATTTTATACTAGCAAAAGAAGAATTTCTAAATTGAATTTCAATAGTTTGGTCGTTTCTTATTGCAAGTCACTACGGAGAAATTTCATACTTACTATAATTAATCATATAATAGAGGGCGTCAAATGTGAAAACATTATGATAGCCCTTATTTTATTTGAGTTTAATTATAAACAATGATTAATAATGTTTGAAAATAAACAAACAACAATTAAAATGGTTTACAAAATACAAGCAAAGGAATATAATGTATTATATAAATTTACAATTAGTTAAATAAGATATGTTAGAAGGAAGGGATTAATATGGATATTTCAAAATTGTTTTGGGATTCATCAATAGAGGATATTTGCAGTGGTTATAGCTATGATGAAGCATCTGGAAAATATATTTGTCTTATATGTGGAGAGGTTTTTTGTAAGGGTATTATATATAAGGATGATGAAGTATTTATGGAAGCAGAGATGGCTTCTAAGGTTCACATAAACAAAGTACACGGATCTGTTTTTGAATATTTATTAACTTTGGATAAAAAGTATACAGGGTTATCAGATATTCAAAGTAAGCTTTTAGAGTGCTTTTACAAGGGCTATAGTGATAAGGAAATCGTAGAAATGGATGGAGAAGGTAGTGCCTCTACTATAAGAAATCATAGGTTTAAATTGAAGGAAAAAGAAAAGCAAGCAAAGATTTTTTTAGCTTTGATGGCACTACTTTCTAAAAATCATATCAATGATGATGGTAATAAAAAATTAGTAGAAATTCATAGGAGGGCAACCATGGTTGATGAGAGATATGTAATTACAGAAAAAGAAAGGGAGAATGTAATTAAGAATCATATTAAGAATGATAAGATAGTTAATATACCAAGGTCTGAAAAGAAAAAAATTATTATTCTTCAATATTTAGTACAGAAATTTGAGAGAAATAAAAAATACACAGAAGTAGAGGTGAATGAAGTTATAAAACAAATGAATGAGGACTTTGCATCACTTCGCAGATACTTAATCCAGTACGGATTTATGGCAAGAGAGAATAATGGGAGTATTTATTGGGTAAATGACTAGGAGATGACTATATGGAGATTAAACAATTTAAAGAAATATCACCCTTACAGAAGAAAGAACTATATAATTTCATTAAAGGTATGGATTTAACTTACAATAAAACCTATATAGAAATGATTAAAATATATGAAAGTGATACCTTCAATGATGGGCACAGTGTTTTCATTTTATTTAATAATTGCGAAATTATGGGGAGTATAGCTGTAATAACTAAGGAGATTATTATTAAGGGTGAGGCGTATATTACAGATATTTATATTGAAAAAAAAGGTGAGAACAATGAAAATATTTATTTAAATAATCCATTTAAAGTTATAAATATAGAAAATTTTTCAAGGATTTTGATAGAAAAAGGAGTTGAATATTGCAATATACGTGGTGCTAAAAGCGTAAAAATTGGTATTCGTGAAAGTGAAACGCATCTTATTCCATATATGAAAAAATTTAAATTTACCCACATATATGATGCACAAGTTATGACATGTAATAAAGAGGAAAATATAGTTTCAAAAGTAAATAATGATATGGAACTTATACCTCTTTCTATTTCAAATTCACACCAATATATTAATATCCAGAATGAAACTTTTAAAAATAGTCCCAATGGAGGAACTATAGATGAAGCTGAGGTAAGGGACTATATAGTTCGGTATGCTAATAATGAAGACTTGATTGGACTATGTTTTGCGCAAAAGAAAGCTTGTGGAATATATGAACTTTCTATAGATAGAAATGTAGGATGGATCGACACCTTGGGCATTATGCCTAAGTATCAAAATAAAGGATTAGGAAAACAACTACTAGGTAAATGTATTGAAAAGCTATATGAAAAAAAATTAGATGAAATTAAACTTTTAGTAATTACTTCTAATCAGGGGGCAGTATCTATGTATAGAAATTATGGATTTGAGGATGAAAAAGTATTTTCTTATTGGTTTGAAAAGGTACTTGGAAATAAATGATGTAAAGTTTGAAAAGAATACTAATATGCAATTAAGGTTTTCTTTGCAAACAATTAATAGAATTTAACAAATATTAAAAATATTTAGGGGATTAAAAATAATTGTCGAAAAATATTGAAATTTAGGAATTAAGATGTTAATATAAAAGTATGTTTTCGGATTCTTCAGAGGACTGTAATGGTTTACTAATTAAACTATTTAATGTGGAATTTGGGAGCTGCAAATTTAATATTAAACGAGGGGGAAAATTATGAGTACTAAAGAAAACACTATTAAAAAACCTGGTCTATTTAACAAGTTTCTTAATGTAGTAGAAAAGAGTGGTAACAAGTTACCACATCCCGTAACAATATTTGTGATATTATCCATAATTGTAATTATCCTATCAGAAGTTGTTTCAAGAATGGGCATAACAGTTAATTATTATGATGCAAGAGCTAAGGCTGATGCTACTGTTAGCGCCGTTTCTCTTATGAATCCTGAAGGTCTGCAATATCTTATAAACTCTGCAGTTAAAAACTTCACAGGATTTGCACCTTTAGGTACAGTTTTAGTGGCCATGCTAGGTGTTGGTGTAGCAGAAGGTACTGGTTTAATCGGAGCTGCACTTAAAAAAGTAGTTCTTAGTACACCACCAAGATTTATTACAGCAGTTGTTGTTTTTGCTGGAATTATGTCCAATGTAGCTTCAGATGCAGGCTATGTTGTATTAGTACCACTAGGAGCAATTGTTTTCTTAAGCTTTAAGAGACATCCACTAGCAGGTCTTGCTGCAGCATTTGCAGGGGTATCCGCTGGTTTCTCAGCTAATTTGCTATTAGGTACTATTGATCCACTTTTAGCAGGTATTACAAACGAAGCTTTAAAGGTTGGAGGATTTGAAATAGCTATCCAACCAACAGCTAACTTATACTTTATGATGGTTTCTACTTTCTTACTAACTTTATTAGGTACTTGGGTTACAGAAAAAATCGTTGAACCAAGACTTGGTGAGTATAAAGGTTCTCAAATTATAGAATCAGTAGAAGTTACAAGTGCAGAGAAAAAGGGTTTAAAGGTAGCAGGATTATCTTTAGTAGTAGCAACAGCTATTATGCTTTTCTTAACTCTACCAGCTAATGCATGGTTAAAAGTAGATGGATCATTAGCAGCATTTACTCATGATGGATTAGTACCAACAATCATGTTATTCTTCTTAATTCCAGGTTTAGCCTTTGGTATAACTTCTGGAACTATTAAAAATGATAAAGATGTAGTTCGTAGCATGACAAAAGCCATGGCTTCCATGGGTGGTTACTTAGTATTAGCCTTTGTAGCAGCACAGTTTGTTGCGTATTTTAGTTACACAAAATTAGGTATTATATTAGCTGTTGGTGGCGCGAATTTCTTAAAAACTGTTGGTTTAACAGGCTTGCCATTAATATTAGCATTTATCGTAGTTTCCGCATTTATAAACTTATTTATCGGGTCTGCTTCTGCAAAATGGGCAATTATGGCGCCGATTTTCGTTCCTATGTTATTAGGAGTAGGAATTACACCAGAATTTACTCAATTAGCATATAGAATTGGTGATTCAACAACGAATATTATTTCACCACTTATGTCTTACTTTGCAGTTATCGTTGTATTTGCACAAAAATACGATGAGGAATCAGGTATTGGTACATTGATTTCATCAATGGTTCCATATTCAATCGTATTCTTAGTAGGATGGACTGCCCTATTAATGGTTTGGTACTTCACAGGATTACCAATTGGACCTGGCGCATTTATGAGATAGTATAAACTTATTAGGGAATATTAAAAAAGTATGAGATATCATCTTATGATGTCTCATACTTTTTATATAGTGAGGAGGAATAAAAATGATTAATGAACAGCGAATTGTTAGCAAGTTTTGTGAGTACGTTCAAATTGCAAGTCCAACAAAGAGCGAAGGTGAGTTTGCAAAATTTATTGGTAAAGAGTTAGAGTCTTTAGGCTTAGAGGTTTATGTAGATAAGGCTGGAGAAATTGTTGGTAGTGACACAGGGAATATTATTGCGAAACTTAAGGGAACTGTGGAGGGGCAAACAATTTTATTAAGTTGCCACATGGATACTGTATCACCAGGGGTCAATATTAAACCAGTTATAAGAGATGGGGTTATATATAGCGATGGCACCACTGTTTTGGGTGGAGATAATAAAGCTGGTATAGCGGCTATAGTTGAAGCTATAAGTGTTATTAAAGAAAATAACCTTTCACATGCAGGCATAGAAATTGCCTTAAGTATTTTTGAAGAAGGTGGTTTACATGGAGCTAAAAACATGGATTATAGTAAAATTACAGCAAAGAGAATCTTCGTTTTAGATAGCGGTGGAGAACCGGGCCAAATTATTATTCAAGGTCCAGCTCAGGATAAAATAGATGTTAAGATTATAGGCAGGCCCGCTCACGCGGGAGTAGCACCAGAAGAAGGTATTAGTGCCATTATGGTTGCAGCGAGAGCCATAGAAGAGATGCAACTCTTAAGAATTGATGAAGATACAACGGCTAATATTGGTGTTATTCAAGGTGGTAGCGTTACTAATATTGTTATGCCAGAGCTTACAATTCAAGCTGAAGCAAGAAGCCTTGATAATGATAAGCTAGATAAGCAGTCACAGCATATGGTAAGCTGTTTTCAAAAAGCAGCAGAAGACTTTGGTGCACAAGTAGAAATTGATGTGAAAAGAATGTATGGTGCCTTTAAAATAAGCGAGACAAATCCAATTGTTGAAGTAGTTAAGAAAGCTTGCGAAAATATATCACTTAAAGCATTTACGGCTTCTTCTGGCGGTGGAAGTGACACAAATATATTCAATGCCAATGGTATAACTGCCATAAATCTTGGCATTGGGGAGAGAAAACCACATACGCTAGAAGAGCATCTGTATATTAAAGATTTAGTCACCACAGCGGAGCTGTTGGTTGAAATCATTAAGCTTCATAGAACAAATTAAAAATAGAGCTCGACGTCCACTGAAAAAGTGGCGTTGAGCTCTATTTAGTTTTACATCCATTAAAGAAATTGAAAGTATTTGGGAAAATACTTGTGAGTACTACTATGATACTGGGAGCATTTCTAAGGAAACGAGAGTTGTAACCATTTAAACTCGCAAGATGCCATGAAATGACTAAATTACATAAATAGAAAATGTTGTAATATTAACTAGGATATAATATAATAAATTATAACCTAATAAGCAGTTAGAAATAACTTATAACATTATAATACAAACAGGTTGCATATTATTTTAAAAGGTGTCATAGACAATACATCGTAAAAATATAATTGTAAAATGAGCATAATAATGTGTATAATAATAATTAGGTTATTTGTGTTAAAAATGTAATTATTTAATATGAGAAAGAAGGTGTAATATGTCGCAGTGGTGGAGTGGTATTGGAGATTTTGAAAAAATATTTTGGGTCTTTGCGTTCCCATCCACATTAGTATTTATTTTACAGGTAATTATGACATTTATAGGACTAGGAGATCAAGGAGATGTTCTAGATTCAAGCCATGAAATACCACAAGATTCAATAGACCTAGATATGAATGACAATATAGGTGAGTTTTTAGACTTTAAGTACAAATTTAAGTTAGTTACTATAAGAAGTGTAGTAGTGTTTTTTACTATATTTTCATGGACTGGCATTGTGGCCACAACATCAGGT
>CALJTN010000338.1 GCA_937976175.1 uncultured Clostridiaceae bacterium
TTACAGATAAAAAACTTTTGTTCTTCAAACATAATAACCCCTCCTAGAATTGTTAATAAATTTAAATTAATAACCACTACTAATAACAATTATTAATTAAAATTTTATATTATAGAATAACATTTGTCAATTGTTAATTAAGACGTCTCTTTATAAAGTATATAAAAATTTAATGTAATTATGACTTTATAAGCACTTAGCCTGTTGTAATGTAAATAAACTAATATTTAAATTCACAAATATTCATTTGTAACTCTTCTGCTAACTTAGCAAGCGACTCACTTGCATTTGCTATTTCAGCCATGGAAGCTGTCTGCTCTTCTACTGTGGCAGAGGCCTGTTCTGTACCAGCTGCATTTTGTTCTGAAATAGCTGATAAGTTTTGTATAATATCAATCAATTTATCTTTTTTACTTTTCATCTGTAATCCAGATTGGTTTAAAGTCTCTATGATTTTTGCAATCTTCTCTATTGCAACAGATATACCTTCAAATCTCTTATTAGTATTTTCAACACTCATTGTTTGTGCCTGCACACTCTCACTCATATTAACCATTTTCGTTACTGCTTTTTCTGTTTTATCTAATAATTCTCCAACAACAATTGCAATCTCATCTGTAAAGTTATTAGATTGTTCTGCAAGCTTTCTAATTTCATCTGCTACTACAGCAAATCCTCTTCCAGCGTCTCCTGCTCTAGCTGCTTCTATAGCAGCATTTAAAGCTAATAGGTTTGTTTGATCAGCAATGTTTTTAATCATTTGACTAGCTATTTCTATTTTTTCTGCACTTTCACTAGTCTTGGTAATCATTTGACTTACTTCACTTGTAGCCTTTCCATTTTCTGTTGTCTTTTCAACTAATATTTTTAATGCTTCTATACCTTTATTCCTAAGAGTATCTACCTGTTGAACTGCAATATTAAGGTTCTCCATCAATTTTTGGTTTTCTGCTATATAGCCACCTAGACCATTAGTATGTAGTGCTCCTTCTTGAGTTTCTTTGGCTTGATCACTTGCACCTTTTGCTATTTCTTCTATTGTTGTTGCAACCTCATCTATAGCTGTGGCTGCTTGTTGACTCGTCGAGGTCAACTCCTGCGAGGATGCTGCAACCTGTTGGGAAGTTAAAGCAACTTGTTTAATAAGTGTCGTTAAATTGTGCTGCATAGTTATAACCGCCTGAGCAATTGCCCCTATTTCATCTTTTCTGCTTACTAGCTTTATTATTTTAGAATCTTTATGTAATGTCAAATCATATTTTGACAATTGATAGATTGTCTCTGATACAGCAACAATAGGTTTAGCAATAGAGCGTCCTAAAAACCCTGCAGCAACTATGCCTATGAACAAAACACTTAGAAAAACTAGTAAAGTAATATAAGCTAATTGACTCATACCAGCTAAGATCTCATTCTCATAAGTACCAATGGCAAGCGTCCAATCTGTATTAGCAATAGGAACCATAGCAGCAATACGCTTTGTCCCCTCAAATTCATACTTAAGTATTCCTGTGTTTTTCAAACCTAACTCATTTAAAGCAACTCCAAAATTTTTCAAAGACCCATTTTCTTTTATATCTGAAAATACATTTGTTTGAGTCGCCACAAGTTCTCTATTAGGATGTGCATAAAAGGTGCTATCTTGTCCTAATATAAAAGAATATCCTGTTTCTCCAATACCGATAGTATCTGTAATATCATTTAAAGCACTACTATCTCTTGTAGCTATTAAGGCTCCAACTACCCTCTCACCTCTTATGATTGGAACTGCATACATTACTACCGCATTACCAGTTGCTTTGCTTATAATAACATCAGAAATATTACCTTGTCCTGCAAGAGCTTTTCTAGTATACTCCCACTCCCCTAGTTGAGCTGATTCTCCAGTACTGACATATTGAGCCGTTCCATCTAATTGTACTACTGCCATATCTAAGTAACCTAATCTATCAACATCTAGCTTAAGAGACTCTTTTTGAGTATCCCACTCCATTGTTTGTACTTCCTTCCTAATGGCTACTTCTTGCAATACACTTATTCGCATAGCTATAACTGCTTCAATATGTTTAGCAGCTTCTTTTGCGTATTCTGTCATGGCCTTTTCTACTTCACTAAGTGTAGTATCTGCACTCACTTTCAACGCGTTGTGTGCTAATGTTAGTGCTATTAATAACACAAGAATTCCCGCATAAAGTGAAATTCTTGTCGCTAATCTTATTCTCATTTTTCCATCTCCTTTTATACTACTTTATTAAAATTCTTTTACAATTATTTACTTATCAAAATCCCTTTTTAAGTGTCAATATCTATGTTTATTATAGTATAATCTCTATGTGTTAACAATATGTTTTATAATTTGATATATTCCTTGATTTGTAACACTCACTCTATGTCTAACATATGTTAGTAAAGAGAAACTTTAATTATTCCTGGTGATGCATGATGTGAAATCATTATGACTTATTATAGTTTCAGAATAATTAGCTTGTTAATAGGAGTTGAATGCATAAATGAATACCTGTAACGTTCCACTTAACTCTTTACATTTAGGCGAAAAATGCAAGGTTATAAAACTGATCTCTGACGGTCTTATAAGGAGAAGATTATTAGACCTCGGTGTCATCCATGATACCATTATAGAGCCTTTGCAAAAAAGCCCATCTGGTGATCCAGTGGCCTATCTCATCAGAGGCACCGTTATTGCCCTTAGGTCTGAGATAGCCTCAATGATTCTAGTAGAAACTCTTGAAAAATAGACAATTATGTATATGTTAAAACAAAAAAAGTTAATTAAGGTATTTTTCTTACCTTAACTAACTTTTTCTTAATTTTCTTTTACTCTTCCACTTCCTCTTGTGAGTTTTCCTCTCTTGTAAGTCCAATAATATTTCCCTCTACTCTTGTAATACGTGGTTCATCAATTCTAATAAGCAGGTGAGGATAGGTTAAAGCCTGGGTTACTACCGTACCAGGTGAAGGAGGCACTACACTTGCGGTGATGAAGACTCCTCCTCTTGAAATGCGCCTTATATCTCTTAGTACAACGCTATATCCGCCGGTAGGTCTTTGTCCAGCACTTAAAAGAACATAAGTAGCTCCTCTCTGTCTTCTAGAATGAATACCCATTCTTTGATAATTTCTCTGATACCATCTTTCAAGCCCTGGATTTCTGCTTATGGTTTCATAAGAAATTTGAGAATATTGCACAGGCCTTTGAACAGAACTTGTCTCTACATTCATAACTTGTTTAGAAAATCCAGTTCCTGTTAATGATGTTAGAACTATTACTGCACATAGTATAAGTCTTTTAAATGTATTTTTCATATGAGATCATCCTTTATTTATAAGATTATAATGTAGTATGCCTCATTATACTTATAAAAACTCGCTACTCTAAAAAATACCATCTATTTTAACTATAAAATCTATTTATCATTAAATAAACCTGGCGTATATAAAATGTCGCATAATATTTATATTCTTTTCACATAATATAAAAAGTATAAATAAATCTTAAAAAGTAATGGCTAACATTAATTCTAGTTATTATATAAACAACAATTGTAGAAGGAAGAGGTGAAAAAAAAGATTTAGAAAAAAGAATAAAACTAATTGAAAATCAAATTAAAAATACAGATTCAAATTACAAAAAAGAAGACCTGAAAAAAAGACTTGCAAAACTTGGAAAAGGTGTTGCTGTTATAAAAGTTGGAGCAACTACTGAAACAGAACTT
>CALJTN010000339.1 GCA_937976175.1 uncultured Clostridiaceae bacterium
AAATTCAAAGATTAAATGAAGAAATACTAGTATATAATGAAAAAATAAGTATGTTTTCTAAAGAAATAGAAGAAGCCGTAGAAAATAAGAATATCAGTGCAATTGAAATACAAAGTACTGAGGGAAAAGTGCACGAAATAATGGAAATGTTAGAAAAAATGGAAAAAGAATTTGAAAGTAATGAAATTGAAAGAATTAAAATCAAAGAAAAAATAAAGATAAGTATAGAGAAGCTGGATAGTGTTTCATTAATGCTAGAAAAAAACGAGAAAGATTTGCATAAGTATGAATTAGCCCTTGCAAAAGTGGAAATGGAAAAGACTGCTCACTATGAAAAGCTAAATGAAGAGTTCGAGCTAACATATGCAGAAGCGTTGCAATTCAAAAATGATACTAAAGACATTGATAAGCTTAAAAAAGAAATAATAACATTAAAAGCAGCTATATCAATGCTAGGAAAAGTTAATGTTAGTGCTATAGAAGAATATAAAGAAGTAAAAGCTAAATTCACCTTTATGGATGGACAAAGGGAGGATTTAGTATCAGCTAAAAATGAATTATTAACTGTAATATGCGAAATGACTGAAAAGATGAAAGAAATATTTGCAGAAAACTTTATTATCATAAAACGAAACTTCAACGAGACCTTTATGGAATTATTTAAAGGTGGAAGTGCGGATTTAATACTTACAGAAGGTGATGAACTTACAGCTAAAATTGATATTAATGTACAACCACCCGGTAAAAAACTTCAAAATATAAGTTTAATGTCTGGTGGAGAAAAAGTTTTATCTGCCATTGCATTATTATTTGCTATACTAAAGATGAAGCCAACACCCTTTTGCATTTTAGATGAAATAGAGGCGGCTCTAGACGATGCAAATGTAGTTAAGTATGCAGAATTCTTGAAGAAATTTTCTGAAAATGTTCAATTTATTATAATAACTCACAGAAAAGGAACTATGGAAGCTGGAGATGTGTTGTATGGTGTTACTATGGAAGAAAAGGGCGTTTCCAAAATAGTCTCTGTAGATTTTAAAAAGTAAAAAAAGGGTATAATAATTGTTATGTGACACCAAAGACCGATAAGGAGGAATAAAAATGCTCGGAGGATTTTTTGATAAATTAAAAGATGGGCTAACCAAAACTAGAAATAGCATTACAGAAAAGGTAAGTGAAGTATTAAAGCTGGCTATTACAATTGATGATGAATTATATGAGGAACTAGAGGAAATATTAATTACATCAGATATAGGTGTAGATACTTCTATTTATGTCATTGAAAAGCTTAAGAAAAAGGTAAAGGAAGATAAAATAAAAGACCCAGCGGAAATTAGACCTTGCTTAAAAGAGGTTTTAATTGATATATTAGGCGAAGTGGAAAATTCAATAAAACCTACAAATTTACCCAAGGTACTTTTGGTAATTGGTATTAATGGAGTTGGTAAAACTACTTCTATTGGTAAAATTTCTGCAACGCTAAAGACTGAGAAATATAAAGTTCTCATTGCAGCGGCAGACACCTTCAGAGCAGCGGCAATTGATCAACTAGAGGTTTGGAGTAATAGAGCGGGTGTAGACTTAATAAAACATCAAGAAGGATCTGATCCGGCGGCTGTTGTCTTTGATGCTGTTCAAGCAGCTAAAGCAAGAAAAGTTGATGTGCTAATTTGTGATACTGCAGGTAGGCTTCATAACAAAAAGAATCTTATGGATGAACTGGGGAAGATTAATAGAGTTATTAAAAGAGAGTACAGTGAAGCACATATGGAAACTTTGCTAGTGCTGGATGCTACAACGGGACAAAACGGCGTACAACAAGCTAAGCAGTTCATGGAAGTGTGCCCTATAGATGGTATAATACTCACTAAATTAGATGGTACTGCTAAAGGTGGTATTGTAATATCCATAAAGAAACAACTTGATATACCAGTTAAATATATAGGTGTTGGTGAGGGTATAGATGATCTGCAAGAGTTTAATTCAAGGGATTTCGTAGAAGCTTTATTCTAGCCACATCTAAGTGTTACATTTAAATAATGTGAAAAAATTAATCTGTTAAGTAAAACTACTTGACACAGTATTTAAAGTCTGATATTATATGATTTGTGAGTCGGGTGATGAAATGGAAAAAAGATTTGAAATTTCTCTATTATTAGATTTTTATGGTGAATTGCTTACTGAAAAACAGAGGGATATAATGGATTTATATTTTAATAACGATTTATCTTTATCAGAAATAGCAGAGATAAATAGTACTAGTAGGCAAGCTATACATGATACCATTAAAAGATGTGAAAAGGTACTTTTAGTATATGAAGAAAAACTAAAATTATTAAATAGAGACTATAAACTAAAAGAAACATTAAGGAACATTATATCAAAATTAGATCACTTGCAGATTAATATAAAAGATGAAAAAATGAATCAGCTTATATATGATATAAAAACCCAGATTATTGAAAATATTTAGGAGGTTTATTATGGCTTTTGAAGGGTTATCTTCTAAGTTACAGGATACCATAAAAAAATTAAAGGGTAAGGGTAAGCTTTCCGAAAAAGATATTAAAGAGGCTATGAGAGAAGTAAAGCTCGCATTGTTAGAAGCTGATGTTAATTATAAAGTAGTTAAGGATTTTGTAAAAAATGTTAGTGAAAGATGTTTAGGTAATGGAGTATTAGAAAGCTTAACGCCTGGTCAACAGGTTATAAAAATTGTTAATGATGAGTTAACTAGTTTAATGGGTAATTCAGAAAGTAAATTAGAGTTTTCAATAAAAGGTATAACAGTTATTATGTTAGTGGGTCTTCAAGGTGCTGGTAAAACCACAATGGGAGGGAAACTTGCCCTTTCACTAAAAAGAAAAAATAAAAAACCGTTATTGGTTGCTTGTGATGTATATAGACCAGCTGCAATTAAGCAATTGCAGGTAGTGGGAAAACAAATTGATATCCCAGTCTTTGCTATGGGAGACAAGGTGAATCCCATAGATATAGCAAAAGCATCTTTAGCTTATGCTAAGGATAATGGTCATAATGTAGTTATAATAGATACAGCAGGAAGACTTCATATTGATGAAAATCTAATGGAGGAACTTCAAAATATAAAATTAAGTGTAGAACCAAGTGAAATAATGTTAGTTGTAGATTCTATGACAGGTCAGGATGCAGTGAACGTAGCAGAGAGTTTTAATTCTCAGCTAGATATAACTGGAGTGATTTTGACTAAGTTAGATGGAGATACAAGGGGTGGTGCCGCACTATCCATAAAAACAATAACTGGCAAACCTATAAAATTTGTTGGTGTTGGCGAAAAAATGAACGATTTAGAAGTTTTCTATCCAGATAGAATGGCCTCTAGAATACTTGGTATGGGGGATGTGCTTTCGCTAATAGAAAAAGCACAGCAGGCTATAGATGAAGATGAAGCCAAAGAACTTGGAAACAGAATGCTTTCTCAAGAGTTTAATCTAGATGATTTTCTAGCATCCATGCAACAAATGAAAAAACTTGGACCGTTGAATAAATTGATTGAAATGATGCCAGGTGTTAATAAAAAAGAATTGCAGGGTGTAGACTTATCTCAAAGTGAAAAAGAAATGGGGAAAGTTGAAGCTATCATAAGATCGATGACTATAGCAGAAAGAAAACATCCTAATTTGATTAGTAGCTCTTCTTCTAGAAAAAAGAGAATTGCTAATGGGTCCGGTACTGGAGTACAACAAGTAAATAAGCTATTAAAAGACTTTGAGATGATGAAAAAATTTATGAAACAAGCAAAAGGATTCCAAAAACCTGGTAAAAAAGGTTTGTTTGGTAAATTGCCTTTTTAATATAACCACTTGGGTAATGACTTAATTTAGCTTTGAAGGAGGTGATATACATGGCAGTGAAAATTAGATTAAAAAGAATGGGCGCTAAAAAAGCTCCGTTTTATAGAGTTGTAGTTGCAGATTCAAGAGCTCCTAGAGATGGAAGATTTATCGAAGAAATAGGATACTACAATCCAACAACAGAACCAACTACTATTAAAATCGATACTGAAAAAGCAGCTAATTGGATTAAGAATGGTGCACAACCATCTGATACAGTTAAAAGACTACTTAATAAAATAGCAGTCAACTAGAAAAGTTTGTAAGTAATGAATGGAGGAGTTTTCCATGAAACAGTTACTTGAAGTATTGGCAAAGTCTTTAGTTGATAAACCAGAAATGGTAGTAGTAAATGAAGTAGCACGTGAGCACACAGTAGTTCTTGAACTATCTGTGGCACACGAGGATATGGGAAAAGTTATAGGAAAACAAGGTAGAATAGCTAAAGCTATTAGAACTGTTGTAAAGGCAGCTGCTGTTAAAGAAAATAAGAAAGTAGTTGTTGAGATAAAGTAAGAGTTAGGTTCTACCTAGCTCTTATTTTAATTAAATATTGAATTTTGATTATAATATATGTAAGATAAAAAATAGTTATTAATATAAATAATTTTGGGAGGAGGATTTTAAATGAAAGATTTTATGAGTGTAGGTCAAATTGGTAAAACACATGGACTAAAGGGTGAAGTTAAAGTTTTCTCATTAACAGATAACCTTGAAAGATTTAAAAAATTAAAAAGCGTGTATATCGATGGAGAAATTAGAAAGATTGAAGGTTGTAAGCTTCAACATGATAAAGCTATACTTAAAATTGAAGGTATAGACAGCATAGAACAAGCGGAATTGTATAGAAATAAATACTTGATGGTTAGCAGAGAAAATGCTATCAAATTACCAGAGGGTAGTTATTATGTGGCTGATTTATTGGATTGTAGTGTATACGAAGAGGGTGGAGAAGAACTTGGAAAAGTATATGATGTTCTTCATACACCAGGAAATGACGTATATTGGGTTAAGGGAAACAAAGAAGTGCTTATTCCTGTGCTTAAGGAAATTGTACTTAGTGTAGATACTGATAAAGGTGTAATAATAATTAAGCCGGTGAGTGAATGGCAAGAATGAAAATAGATATTTTAACGCTATTTCCTGAAATGTTTCAGATTTTTAATCATAGCATCATTGGAAAAGCCATAGACAAAGATATATTGGATATTTCATCTCACAACATAAGAGACTATGCTCTAAATAAACATAAAAAAGTAGATGATTATCCTTATGGTGGAGGAGCGGGTATGGTAATGCTAACTCAACCCTTAGTTCACTGTATTAAGGATATTAAATTACATAATAGTGGCAAGGTAATATTTTTAGGACCAAGAGGAAGAACTTTTACTCAAGATGTTGCTAAAGAATTGTGTGAGGAAAAAGAATTAATATTTATATGTGGTCATTACGAAGGTATCGATGAACGAACCTATGAATATATAGATATGGAACTTTCCCTAGGTGACTATGTTTTGACTGGCGGGGAGATGGCATGCATTCCTATAGTGGATAGTATTTGTAGGTTGATTCCAGGAGTATTATCTTGCAGTGAAAGCTTCACAGAAGAATCCTTTTATGAGGGGGTACTAGAGTATCCTCATTATACAAGGCCAGAGTGTTTTGAGGGTAAAAGCGTTCCAGAGGTACTAACCTCTGGGCATCATGAAAATATCCGAAAGTGGAGAAGACTACAGTCACTCTTAATAACTAAAGAAAGAAGACCGGATTTGTTTGAAAGGCTTCAACTTACTAAAGAAGACAAGAAACTATTAAGTAGTGTGAAAACCAAAGATCAGTAGATTAATGGATTTATTTAAAATTAAATAATAATAATCCAGGCTGTAACATCAAAGGCTTATATAATCAGCATAAAAGATATTTTTATGTTGATATATACATATATATATGATAGAATGTAGATTGTGCTAGTACGGGCGGTCCTCTGCCATATTATATGAGTATGAACGTCACAATAAAATTTTAGGAGGGAATGCACATGTTAGAAATTATAAGAGCAATAGAAGCAGAACAAATCAGAACTGACTTACCAGAATTTAATGTAGGTGATACTGTTAAAGTTCACATTAGAATTAAAGAGGGTGCTAAGGAGAGAATCCAAGTATTCGAAGGAACTGTTCTTAAAAGACAGAATGGCGGTTTGAGAGAAACTTTCACAGTAAGAAGAGTAGCATCTGGTGTTGGTGTTGAAAAAACATTCCCAGTTAACGCTCCAGTTATTGAGAAAATTGAAGTTGTAAGATTAGGTAAAGTAAGAAGAGCTAAACTATTCTACTTAAGAGATAGAGTTGGTAAGGCTGCAAAAGTTAAAGAAAGAATGAGATAAAATTGGGGCTGTAAAGTCCCTTTTTACATTTAGCAATAGTTTAAAGCTAACACTACATTTTTTATAGAAGGTAGTGTTGCCCTTAAATAAATCATAATAATTCTTCTGAAGTTTTTAGTTAAAATGATTTAGCTAATAAAGCAACTTTGGGGGATTTTTAAGTAGGTGGATACATTGACAAGAAAAGTTTTAGAATTAGTAAAATTCATGGCGATTTCTCTTATAATTGCTGTATTTATTATAAATTTTATATTCCAGATAGTAACAGTAAAGGGTGAATCAATGATTCCTACGTTGCAAAATAATGATAAATTAATACTTGAAAGAGTAACATATAGAATAGCATCTGTTAAGAAAGGTGATATTGTGGTGGTAAAGTATCCTGCTGATATAAGAGAAAGAATAATAAAAAGAGTTATAGCAGTTGGTGGAGATAGAGTTAAGATAAGTCATAATATATTGTATATTAATGGTGAAACTATTAATGAGTATTACAGAAATGAAGCTTTTATGAAAGACTATAATGAAGTTTTAGTGCCACAAGGCTCAGTTTTTATTCTGGGTGACAATAGAAATTTTAGTAATGATAGTCGTAGTAATGATATCGGGTTTGTAAAACTCAATCTTTTAGAAGGAAAAGCCATTATAAGGCTTTATCCATTCAACAAAATGGGAAGGATTAGATAAGTATGAGCATGAGTATAAATTGGTTTCCGGGTCATATGGCTAAGACAAGAAGACAAATTCAAGAGAGCTTAAAACTTGTTGACGCTGTAATAGAGATTAGAGATGCAAGGATAGTTAAATCAAGTGCCAATCCGCAGATTGATGAGATTTGCAAAGATAAACCTAGAGTTATTTTATTAAATAAAAGTGATTTGGCAGAGGATAAAGTAACTAAAGAATGGATAAAAAGTCTTACAACTGATAACATTAAGTTGTTGGCTGTAAATAGCATTAGTGGTGAAGGGCTAAAGAGTATAAAGCCTACTCTTGATGAATTATTAAAAGCAAAGCATGATAGACAGAGAAAAAAAGGGTTAGTGAATATAGTTACGAGAGTTATGGTAGTTGGTATACCTAATGTTGGTAAGTCTTCTTTTATAAATAGATTGGCCAAAAATAATATCGCGAAAACTGGTGATAAGCCAGGAGTAACTAAAAGTAAGCAGTGGATAAAAACTAGCCTAGGCATAGAACTAATGGATACTCCAGGGGTGTTGTGGCCTAAATTTGAAGATGAGGCAGTGGGTCTTAATTTGGCATTTACAGGAGCTATAAAAGATGAAATTATGGATATTGAAGAATTAGCTCTTAGATTAGTAGAAAGACTTCAGACTAATAATCCACAAAGGCTAATGGAACGATATAAACTCTCAGAGATAATGGAAAACCCTATAGATAATATGGATAACATAGGTAGAAAAAGAGGGGCTGTAATCTCCGGAGGTAATATTGACTACAATAGAATAGCAGTTATGCTTCTAGATGAGTTTAGAGGTGGAAAACTAGGCTCTATATCTTTAGAAAGAGCAGATGAAGTTCAAGTTATTGAGTAAAGATAATCAATAGCAACTGCCATTTTGCACATGAAAATATAAAAGGCATAACTACCCTAGTAAAGAAAAAACTTCAGTGGGAGTATGAGTCTTCTTCTGAAGTTTTTAATAGGGCAGCATGGGATATAAGGATTTAATGTTCCTAATTTAGGAAATTTAGTAAAGCATTAAGGAGAAAGAGTCATGGAGTTTAATGTTAATTTTTCAAACATGAGTTATAATGAGATATGTGAATATGTATTAAACACAGAGGTAACTGAAAACGATATCAAACTTAGCAATAAGGGAAATATATTGAATATGCTCCTGCAAGATCCTAGGAAAACTGTTCAAAAATTAGGCGGTAAAATGTCTAAAAAGTTTGAGCTAAAAGAAAAGGAACTTCAGAGAGTAAAAAAAATGTACGAGTTTGATAAAGGGTTTGGAGACTATAAATATGTAGCTGGAGTTGATGAGGTTGGACGTGGGCCTCTAGCTGGACCAATAGTGGCGGCTGCAGTAATATTAGATTTAAATATAAATGAAGATAAAGATTTAATTTTAAGAGCTAACGATTCTAAAAAACTATCAGTAAATGTAAGAAAAGAGCTATCTTATATCATTAAAGAAAAAGCCTTAGCCTACAAAATTATTGCTATTGACAACAATGAGATTGATAAAAAAGGTATAGCTTGGTGCAATAATCAAGTATTTATAGACTGTTGCCATGGACTCATGATTAAACCGGATTTAGTTTTATCTGACGGATATAAAATAAAAAACTTTTCTGGTTTAAATGAGTTTGTAATAAAAGGAGATACGAAAAGTATAAGCATAGCTTGTGCTTCTATAATTGCAAAGGTATATAGAGATGAACTTATGTTACAGTACCATGATAAATACCCCCATTATGGGTTCGGTAAAAATGTTGGATATGGTACAGAAGAGCATGTGCTTGCTATAAAAACACACGGAGCCATTCAAATACATAGGAAAAGTTTTTTGAAAAATATATTAGAAGAAAACAATAATTAACGAAAAATTTACAAATGCACTTTATATTAAATAAAGGGAATTTGTAAATTTTATTTTTGTGGAGTTTATAATTGAAAAGCATCTTCTATATAATTAACTAAAAAATCATTATTATCACTATTTAGTATGACCTCCATAACATCAAACCTAAAATTGGAGTTAGTAATATTTTTCATTAAAATATATACTTGAGCTGCTTTATATATTCTACGCTGTTTAGAATATATAACAGACTCAGCTGGCATACCAAAATTTGTTCCATATCTAGTTTTAACTTCTATAAAACTTATATAGCCCTTATTTTCTGCGATTAAATCTATTTCACCACATTTGCACTTGAAATTTCTGTGTAAAATCTTATATCCTAAATTTTTTAAATAATTTTCTGATATATCTTCACCAAGTGCTCCAATATCTTTATTGAAAGCCTTCATGCAAAACATCCTTCCTTAAAATTCAATAATTCCAGTACATATTAATATTAAATTAAAAAAAGATAAAAATCAATGATGTGTTAGCAAATAGGTATAAATATATAGTAGCAAAGCTATATGTTTATATTTATTATCATGAAATGGAAGCAAATAAAAATTTAATTTAATAATAAAGTTTATTGAGAAATATTTTGTCAATAATTATGTAATAAGAAATAATAAGGTTAGGGTGATAATATGGCAATACAAATTATGTCCGCTGCTTTTACAGGGATTAAAGGAGTTATAGTTACTGTTGAAATTGACATTACTAGAGGGTTACCTGCACTAAATATTGTTGGACTTGCAGATATTTCAGTTAAGGAATCTAAGGAAAGGGTACGCTCGGCAATACTAAACTCAGGTTTTGAGTTCCCAGTAAATAGAATAACTATAAATTTAGCACCGGCGGATTTAAGGAAAGAAGGGTCCTTATTTGATTTGCCAATAGCCATAGGTATTCTGGTGGCAACTAAACAAATAGTGGTTAATGATATTAATGAGTATCTTTTTATCGGGGAGTTATCTTTATCTGGTGAATTGAAGAGAGTAAAAGGTTCATTACCTGTTGTTATGGAGGGAATAGAAAACAGAATTGAAAAATTTATTGTTCCTGGTAACAATGCAAAAGAATGTAGCCTTGTTAAATCTGCAAAAATATTTCCTATAGATAATTTAAGGCAAGTAGTTCATTTCTTGAATTATAAGGACTTAATGCCTTATAAACAAAGCATTGATTCAGAAATATTAATTAATGAGGAATTAGATTATGAAGATGTTATGGGCCAAGAGAGTTCAAAACGTGCCATTGAAGTAGCGGCTGCGGGAAACCATAATTTACTTATGTATGGTCCTCCTGGGTCGGGTAAATCAATGATGGCTAAGCGAATCCCGACTATATTACCTTCTTTAAGTCAAGATGAATCACTAGAAGTTACTAAAATTTATAGT
This sequence comes from uncultured Clostridiaceae bacterium, assembly GCA_937976175.1. Classification (GTDB taxonomy): domain Bacteria; phylum Bacillota; class Clostridia; order Clostridiales; family Clostridiaceae; genus Clostridium_AD. Next base: position 10,256 of record CALJTN010000339.1, read on the forward strand.
GTTTCTGGAAATATAGGAGATAATGAAGGGATTATTTTACAAAGACCTTTTAGAAGTCCGCATCATACTATATCACGCATTGCCTTAGTTGGTGGTGGAAATAAAATAATACCTGGTGAAATCTCTTTAGCTCATAAGGGAGTATTATTTTTAGATGAAATATTAGAATTTAAAAAAAATGTAATTGAAATATTAAGACAGCCTTTAGAGGATAGAAAAATTAATATTTCAAGAATTAATGGAACTATAGAATATCCATCAAACTTTATGTTTGTAAGTGCACTAAATCCATGTCCCTGTGGGTACTACGGATCTTATGACAAGCAATGTAGCTGTAGTGAGTATGACAGAAGGAGGTATTTGAGTAAATTGTCAAATCCCTTATTAGATCGCATTGATATATTTACAGCAGTAAATTCTCTTCCTTATAGCAAAATAGCTAATGGAAAGCATAGTGAAAAGTCTAAGGTTATTAAAAGAAGAGTTGAAATAGCAAGGGATATTCAAGAGAAAAGATTTAGCACGGAAGAAATTAACTGTAATTCAGAGATGAATCAAAAACTAATTAGAAAATATTGCAATTTAGATAAAAGTGCTAATAGGATAATGGAGTTGATGTATAATAAATTCAACTTAAGTACCAGAGCATATTCTAGGATACTTAAGGTAGCTAGGACTATTGCAGATTTAGATGAAAGTGAAAATATTTTAGATAAACATATAATTGAAGCTATGCAATATAGAAAGTTTATAGATGAAAGGATAGTTTAATTATTAAGGCTAAAAATACAGAATTAAAATAGCGGAGGTATAATAAAAAGTATGAATGACTATGACATATGGTTTTCTTTAGTTAAATTATCACCAAGAATTAAATTAAAATTAATAAATGATTTCCATAACACAGAAAAAATATGGTATTATGGTGTACATAGTAAAAAAACAGAATATTTTAAAAATAATTTAATGGAGGTATTAAGCAATGCCTGGAATAAGAGTGAAATTGATAATGTAAAAAGAAACTTAGAGGTCAATGAAATAGAATGCATAGCTTTTTACGAGGATGCATATCCTAAAAAACTGAAAAATTATGATGATGCACCATTTACATTATTTTATAAAGGAAACATATTGCCATTAAGTGAGGGGTATAATATTTCTATAGTGGGGTCAAGAAAATACTCGAATTATGGTAAGGATGTTACTAAAATTATATGCACAGATTTGTGTTCTAATAATATTAATATTATTAGTGGAATGGCTAAGGGTATTGATACCTTTGCCCATGATAGCTGTTTAAATAATGGAGGGTATACTTGTGCGGTTTTAGGTTCTGGACTAGATATAGTATATCCAAAAGAAAATTATAAAATTTTCAATAGGATTGCGCAAAAGGGGGCTGTTATTTCGGAATTTTTGCCAGGTACACCGCCTTATGCTCACAATTTTCCACTAAGGAATAGAATAATAAGTGCTCTTAGTCATATTATTATTGTCATAGAGGCTGGTGAAAAAAGTGGATCATTAATCACTGCCAATTTAGCACTGGATCAAGGTAAGGATGTTATGGCTGTACCAGGCTCTATATTTTCATATGAGAGCAAGGGTACAAATAAATTAATTAAGGATGGAGCTTTTCCATTAACTTGCACAAATGATATATTTGATTTAATGGGTATAAAAAGAAAAAATAGCAAAAATGCCACTGTAAGGTCCTTTAGTAGCAAAATTCATCAAGGCATATATGACATTATAAATGATAGTCCACTACATATTAACGATATTATTCGAATAACTAATATTGACATAAAACAATTATATGAGGTATTATTTGAAATGCAGATTAAAAATGAAATATTATGTTTATCAGGAAACTATTATGTAAGGGTAAATGACAAAATATAAGTAGAAATATATTAAATATATTAGAATACATTAATGGAGGGGATAAGATGGGACAAAAACTTGTTATAGTTGAGTCACCTGCAAAAGCTAAAACTATAAAAAAGTATTTAGGCAGTAATTTTGTAGTTGAGGCGTCCATGGGGCATGTTAGAGATTTACCAAAAAGCCAACTGGGAGTTGATATAGAAAATAACTACCAACCTAAATATATAACTATACGTGGTAAGGGTGAACTATTAGAAAAACTAAGAAAAGAAGCAAAAAAAAGCGATAAAATATATTTGGCAACTGACCCTGATAGAGAAGGTGAGGCTATATCTTGGCATTTGGCAAAAGCTTTGAAAATAGATGAAAAAGATAAGTGTAGAATAGAATTTAATGAAATAACAAAGGCTGCAGTTAAAAATGCCATAAAATCTCCAAGAGTAATTAATGAGAATCTTGTGGATGCGCAACAAGCAAGGCGTATACTTGATAGGCTAGTTGGATATGAAATTAGTCCTATACTTTGGAGAAAAGTTAAATGGGGACTTAGTGCTGGAAGAGTCCAATCGGTTACGCTTAAAATAATCTGCGATAGACAAAAAGAAATAGAAAAATTTGTACCTAAAGAATACTGGACTATAGAGTGCAGTTTGTACAAAGAAGGCGACCCACAAAAATTAAGTGTTAAATTAACTTCTAAGGCTGGGGAAAAAATTGAAATAAATTCTAAAGAAGAAAGTGACCATATAGTTAATTCACTTAACGAAAAGGAGTTTATCGTAAAAAAAATAAAAAAATCCACTAAAAGTAAAAATCCATTACCGCCATTTATAACAAGTACACTTCAGCAAGATGCCTATAGAAAACTTAATTATGGAACCAAAAGAACTATGTCTATTGCACAACAATTGTATGAAGGTATGGAGATAGAAGGGCACGGCACCGTAGGATTAATTACATATATGAGGACTGATTCTACTAGGATATCTGAAGAAGCTCAAAACAATGCAAGGGAGTTTATTCAGAGTAAATATGGAGAAAAATACTATCCTAAGACTCCTAGGATATTTAAGGGTAAAAAAAATATACAAGATGCTCATGAAGCTATTAGACCTTCCTATGTTGAAATAACACCAGAAATAGCGAAGAAGAGCCTTAAAGATCCACAGTATAAGTTATACACCTTAATTTGGAATAGATATGTAGCAAGCCAAATGGAAGCATGTCTACTTGATACTATATCCATAGATATAGATAATGGGGAGTATCTTCTTAAGGCATCGGGCTCTAAAGTAGCCTTTGATGGATTTAGAAAAATTTACAATGAAGAACTAGACGAAGAAGAGAATACATTGAAACTTCCAGAATTGAATGAAGGTGACGTTCTTAGTAATGAGAAAATTGAAGGAAAACAACATTTTACTCAGCCACCTGCAAAGTTTTCTGAGGCATCCCTGGTAAAAACATTGGAGGAAAATGGAATAGGAAGACCGAGTACCTATGCGCCGATTATTACAACCCTTCTTAGCAGAAAATATGTAGAAAAAGATAAAAAAACATTGGAAGTAACTGAACTTGGAAATATTGTAAATAATATTGTGAGTGAATACTTTAAGCAGATAGTAGATATTGAATTTACTGCACAAATGGAGAATAATTTAGATTATATAGAAGAAGGACAAGAAAAATGGGAAAATATAGTTAATAATTTTTTTACTCCGCTGAAAAAAGATATTGAAATTGCTGAGAAAGAAATAGCTAAAATTGAAGGTTTGTTTAGAGGTATAAGAGGCTTTAGAATAAAGGATAGTTTCTAAATTCTTTTTCACAAAAAAAAAGACCAGCTATTGAAAATAACTGGTCTTGAAATTGATCAGCATTTTAAAGCACTTTGATAATGCAAAAAGCAGAAAATCTTATGCCTTAAAATTCTGATTGTTATTTGAGGTAAATATT
>CALJTN010000340.1 GCA_937976175.1 uncultured Clostridiaceae bacterium
CCAACGGTGCTTGTAGGTGAGGCTAAGACAAACTTACTCAGTGATTTAAATAAACTCTCTGAAAACTCTGGTTTTAAAATAAGTGATGAGTTTTTCTATATAAATGTCAATAATACTAATTAGGTGCATAAGTACAATTAAAGGATGTGTTCAAAATTAAAATTAAATCATTACTAAGTATACTAGTTTCAAAGTTTATTATGAAATTATCCAAATTTTTATTTAAAGGTGGCACAAACTTCCCTGGCAAAATTGCCTTAAAGCTTGACAAAAATATTTTGAAGACCATTGCTAATAATTATGATGTTGTGCTCATAACCGGTACCAATGGAAAAACCACTACTACAAGCATGATATACAGTATTATAAGTAATAGTAAAAGACCTGTAATCACCAATAATACTGGTGCAAATATGTATACAGGAATAGTGGCATGTTTTATTGCAAATTATTCTTTTAGAAAATCTGAAGAGAAAAAGATTGCTGTTATAGAAGTAGATGAAGCCAACGTTAAGTTTATAACTGAATATATATCTCCAAAAGTCATTACTATTACAAATTTATTCAGAGATCAATTAGACAGGTATGGCGAGGTGTATACCACGCTAAAAAAGATCTTAGAAGGCATAGAAAAAACGCCTACCTCTACACTTGTTCTTAATGGAGACGAGTCATTACTCGGAAACTTAAATGTTGAAAATCCCATAGTATACTATGGCTTTGGTACTAAAGTTCATGAAAACAAGATTGTAGATACAAATGCAGATGCTAAATTTTGTACAATCTGCAAAGCTCCATATGCCTATAATTTTATTACCTACAATCATCTAGGAGATTTCTATTGTAGTGAATGTAACTATAAACGCCCCTCACTTACCTACTCCATAGATAAAATTGTTGATTTAAATACCAATGGTTCCACCTTTCATATTAATGATAAGGAGTATTCCATAAATCAACCAGGCACTTATAATATTTATAATGCCCTATGTGCATATTCAGTAACTAAGGCTCTAGGGTTTCAAGATACCATCATAGAGCACTCTCTTAAAACCGTAGCTAGTAGCTTTGGTAGACAAGAAACCTTAAGTATTGAAGGTAAAGAGGTTAAAATAATATTAGTTAAAAATCCTGCTGGCTATGATGAAGCTGTAAATACTATTAACCTAGACAAACGAAGAATAAATTTATCCCTTTTACTAAATGATAATTATGCAGATGGAAAAGATGTTTCTTGGATTTGGGATGTAAATTTTGAAGGTTTAACCAGCCTTAATGTTAACAAAGTAATGATATCAGGAATACGTCTTTATGATATGGCAATAAGACTTAAGGTGGCAGGCTTCCCATCAGATTCCTTTCTCTTATGTAAAGAAGAAGAATCCTTACTTAATGAAATCAAGGCTTGTGATGGAGAAATAGTTTATATCCTTGCTACCTATACCGCCATGATAAACTTAAGAAAGTTTTTACACAGTAAAGGTTATATAGATAAAATTTGGTAACAGACTAAAATTTGAAATAGAAGGTGAATTATATGGAGATTAATATTTGTCATTTATATCCCGATTTACTTAATGTATATGGGGATGTAGGAAATATTTTAATATTAAAACACAGAGCTGAGCGTCGAGGCATAACAGTAAATATTGTTAATATATCTATGGGTGATGCCTTTAATACAGAAGATTATGACATTGTATTCTTCGGTGGAGGACAAGATTATGAGCAGTCCATAGTTTCCCCGGACTTAATAAAATTAAAAAAATCTGCCATTGAAGACTATATAGAAAGTGGAAAAGTATTTTTAGCAATTTGTGGCGGATATCAATTGCTTGGGAAATATTACACTACTCCTGATGGTGAGAAACTTCAAGGTCTTGGCATTTTAGATATTTACACTGAAGGCGGAGACAAACGTTTCATAGGAAATACGGTTATTCATAACGAAACTTTTGATGAAACCTATGTGGGCTTTGAGAATCACTCTGGAAGAACTTATATTAACCACTTAAAGCCACTTGGCACAGTTAAAGCTGGCTATGGTAATAATGGAGAAGATGGTTATGAGGGTTGTATTTATAAAAATACCTTCTGTACTTATTTCCATGGCTCCCTTTTATCTAAAAATCCTGAGCTTGCAGACAGAATACTCACATTGGCATTAAGTAATAAATACGATGAGGTAGCTTTGACTTCTTTAGATGATAGTTTAGAAATTAAAGCTAAGGAATTTATAATAAATAGAGAAAGTTCTAAGTAAATTAGATCCTTTACTAAATAGATGAAACTCTAGAAGTCTTTGCTTCTAGAGTTTCATCTATTTAGTATGCCTTTTTCTAACATTTTTTCTTTTTCTTTTTCCGTTAAATCGTTAAAGGTTCTAAACACATATCCCTGTTTTTTTAAACAACTTATAATTTCCTGGAGTGAATCCACAGTGGTTTTTTTATAATAAGAGTCATGCATTAATACTACTGCCATGCTTTTACCCCTACACTGAGATAAGACATTTTCCTTAAGTTTTAACACTTCTATATTATTACCACGAGCATCTTCTGAAGATACATTCCAATCCACATAATATATATTATTTTTTTTAATCGAGCTTCGGATTTCTTTTAAAGTCTCTGCATTAGAAACTTTATTATCTGAACCACCAGGCAATCTTACGTAGGGAAAACTATTCTTATTTGTTAACTTGCTAATGGTATTATTACACTTTTCCATATCTCTAAAATAAGCTTCTTTACTTTTGTAAATCTCCTTATAATTGTGAGTATGTGTATGTGGTGCTATACACATTCCACTAGCATTCATTTTTTTGATAATTTCTGGATGGTTTTCCACCCTTTGTCCAATTACAAAGAAGGTAGCTTTGATTTTATTATTATTTAAAATATCTATTATTTCTGAAGTATTGTTTATAGATGGACCATCATCGAAGGTTAGAAACACTTCCTTTGGATATAGTAATACGCTTTTCCATAATCTAGCCTGCATTTTCTTGTATCTCTCTTTGTAAATTCTTAGTAGTGGGTCATCCTCTAAAACTTGCTCATCTTTAACAGTGTTTTCTTTCTTCCTATCATGTAGGTTTGTTGAAAATTTTAAATATATAACACAGATAAGAAAAATGCCAATTAAAACTATTAATATACTCTTTTTTTTTCTTAGTTTCATCACTTCTCCTTTCTTCGTAGTGTGTCTCTTTAAAATTTAATAATTATCCTAATATTATAATATGTTACTTTAGGAAAATAATAAGTGTGAATTTATCCCACTTTTTCCTTAGCCATCTATAAAGATAACTATTGTGTATATTAATATATTTTTAAAACCCACCCTATCATATAATAAAAAGAAAAGAAGATGCAGATATGGGAAAATCCCAAACCTACATCTTCTTTTCTAGCTGTATAGCTAAGCTCAAATATTTTATAGAATCCGCCACATTACCTAGCTTATGATACATACTTCCCATTTGGAGGTAACGAGTATATATTTCTTGTTTTGCTCCAAATTTTAATAATGAATCTAAGGATAAGTTCATATACATCTCAGCACTAGATGATTGCCCTTGTCTCTCAAGAATAATTGCTTTATAATAATAACTTTTTTCAATGAATTTTATATCATCTAAGTTAATTGCATAGTTTAGCACTTCATCTGATATGGACTGTGCCAGCTCTAATACATCATTTTCAATAAGTTCATTAATAGTATCTAGCATAAACTCAACTAGTCCTTCTTTATTATCCCTAGGATAGCAGCGTAACCCCTTATTTATATATTCAACTGCTCTATCTTTCATATTGCAGTCAAACATTGTAGATCCATAATTGAAGATCGCCATTGCCTTACTAGATGCTTTATCTTTATATAGCTCATATGATTTTTTCTCATATTCCTCAAACCTGCCATTGTTCACTCTTATAGCTAATACCGCTAACATATGATATATCTCAGCTTCTTTGAACTCCGTATCCACATGTTCTAAAAGATCTAATAACCTTATTCCCACTTCATAAGCACGCTCATAATTCTTCAGCATAATATTACAGGCTGCCTCATTATAAGTGGCTATTATTAAATTTTTATAATTGGGAATTCCTCTTTCTGCTAACCGTTTTCGCACATTGCAATAATAGCTAGAGGCTTGAAGGTAATCTTCTTTTATATACAAGTGTCTTGCCATGTCTATATAGTAAGTCAGTCGATTATCCTCTATAGTTGTTTTTAAATATAGATCATAGTACTCCGAAGTAATTGATTGGATTTTCTCAAAATCTCTCTTATTTAAATATAAATTAAACAACATATGTACTAGTTCAATAGCTAAATCATAGTAATTATATTTCTCAGCAAACTCCAAATTATAGACAAGTCTTGCTTGAAAACTATCGTCCATGTCACATTTACCATCTACGGACTCTTCTCTTAACACCTTAATGTTTTCCTCAAGCTGCTCTTTTACATTTTCATTTAAATATTGAAGATTTATATCCAATTTTTTGCTAATTAATTCTAGTATCCAGGGTTCCGCCATAACCTTGTTATTTTCTATGCAACTCATTTTAGATACAGAAATTTTGTCGTCACATATATCTCTCAAGGTATAGCCTTTATATACTCTAGTTCTTTTTATCTTTTCTCCCGTTGATAATATTTCCATCCTCATCACCTATCCACAGATTAAATAACTAATTTATAAAGTTAAACATAAATTAGCCTTACTTAAGTCACTTAATTATTCCTAGTTTGTTAAACAACTCCACACCTTCATTTAGATATTTAGCCGCGTCCTTATCTCTACCACTATCAATATAAAACTTTCCTAGCATTATTGATATCTCTGCAGCGTCTTTTGTTTGCTCTTGTTCTTTTACAAAATTTAGTGCTTGTAATAAAGTGTTCTCTGCTTCATTCATATCGTCTTCTAATAAATCAATTCTATATTTTAGTAAATAGTATTGACGAAGTGATTTATGATTACCATCTTCTACGTGGTCTAAAATATGAACTAAAGCTTCTTTAGCTTTAGTAACGGATTTAAGTTTAATATAGTTTTCACATATATTAGCTAAGGTATCTATTAATTTTGAGTCATTGTTCTTTTGTCTAATTTCCTTGGCTTTATTTAAGTGTATAAAGGACTGTTCTACATTTTCGAACTCATAAAATAACCGTCCTAAATTATTTTCTATTTCAGAAATATACGTTAAGTTATTAATTTCATAAAATACCTTCAAAGTAATCTCTGAGTATTTAATAGCATTTTTAATATCACCTTTTTCATTATATTCCATTGCTAATAATAAAAGTGAATTAGCATATTCTTTCTTACTATCTATTTGTCTAAATTTTTCTTGAGCTAGGTATGAATACTTTATAGCCTTATCCATACTTTCTAATTTAAAGTAAGTGTAACCTATATAGTAGTATATCTCACCTAGCAAAAAGTCATTTCCCATTTCGTTGTCTACAAACACCTTTTCAGCTTGTTGAAAATAACTTGAAGATGAGTGATAACCCCTAAGTTCAAGCGTTATTTTTCCAAGTTTTAGAAAGGTTTTAATTATTTCTTCATAAGAGTTATTTTTAATAAATATAACATTTGAGGATAAGAAAACCTGTTGCGCTGCTGCAATCTCTCCTCTAGCCATGTATATATCTCCTCTTAAGGATAAATTTTTAGCCTTTCTATATTCTAGTTTGTATTTTTCAGAATAGTATAAAGATTTTTCGATATTCTGCTCTGCTTGTACCAAATCTCCATTAAGAATAAGTGCTTCAGCAATATTCTCGTAAAACAGACATATTTTTTCTGCTTGCGTTTCCTCTGACTCCATTAGATATTCCACGGATGTATTTAGGGCATTTGCCAAATACTCTAATAAGTCCATACTAGGATTGGACTTGCTAGATTCAACAAGGCTAATTTGTCCTGGAGTTATTCTGTCTCCTGCAAGATCTTTTAATGTCAGATTAAGTTCTTTTCTTTTCCTCTTTATTTTTTCTCCTAAAGACAATATTTCCATAATCACTCTTCCTTTACTCTATGGTAATATATAAAATACTATTAATTTAAACACCCTTAGACAATTTTAATTCAATTATAACATAGTTTACAATTAAACTGCAAAATATTTGAATAAAATTTTGAATTTTCAGTAATAAAATTAAAAACTCCAAACTATATAGTAAATACTATAGTTTGGAGTCCATTGGTAACTTTATAAAATGTAGTCCTTCACATTATCGTACATGCCTTCTGCCATGTTTCTTACCATTTTACCTGTTCTTCTAACTCTTTTTTTTGTGTTTTTGTTCATATTAGGCATTAACATAGCACCTGCTACTCCAATTACAACACCTGTTACAATTGTTGACATAAGCTTACTACGCATAAGTTACACATCCTTTCTTCATTTACTCTTTACTAGGATGTGCATTTTTTTAAATAATTAATCTATTTTAAAAATAGTATTATTTTATCTTTTATCTAATAAGTAAGTAATAAAACTAGTTTTTTCTTTGCTACTCAAATTATCTATTAAATTTTTCGCCTCATCTGGGTTAATATAATATTTACTAGCAATGAGATTAAATCTATCTTCTTTATTTTCTTCCTCACTGTTCTTATTGTTAGAATCTATAATAATTATATTGTTTTCTCCGCTAGGAGCTATTTTCACAATTTGTTTTTTTACATCTTCGCTAACAACACTTATATGGTTTTTAACTAACCACTTTTCTACCACCTTATCTGAATTTATGCCTAATTTTTCTTTGCATTTTTCATCAACAAGTTCATTAAACAAATCGCCTGTATGACTATCCACCTTAACAAATATAATTTCTATTCCCCTGCTTATAAATTCTTGCATCTTCTTATAATATTCCTTGGAGGATTCTTCTTTTCTCTCCCAAAAACCAGTAGCATGGTAACAAATCCCTACATAATCGTGGAATATTACTACTTTCTTTTCACCCTTATCTAGGGCATACTGAGCCCCTTTTACTGCACCTTCCAGTTCCCCTGCTATTTGTCTTATATTATTTGCCGAATCACTTTTTACTGCACCACTCTCTATATGTAGAACTACATCCTTCTGCACAGCTACCATTCCATAAGAATACTCAGACTTAGTAGCATTATAACTACCGTCAACATAAATATGAAGACAATCTTTCGGATAATTATTATCTTCTTTTTTAAGTATATCTCCTGCACTATTTAAGAAATTTTTAGCTTCATCTATATGCTCAAAGCTCTTATATTTAGCACCTTTTACACCTTTTACGTATTTTAAGCACTCTGCCCAAGTGTTAACTATCTTATTTTCTATCTTTTCATTGGCATCAAAGTTAAACCCTTCTTTGATTGCATAAACTTTCTTTCCCATTTTATCAATTCTCCTTATTTTAGATCTATGCCATTTTTTAAGGCTTTTTTTCTAAAGTGTCCTTAAAGCTAGCTGTATTAGGTATTACCCCTCAATCTGTTATAAATAAAGTATACAGTAAATCATGAATTTATCAATTATAATTTTTACAGAATTTACATTTCCAAATTCTATTAGTATCATTGGACAAGACTTTATAAAGATATTATAATAACCCTTGTACCTTTGACTAGTTGGATTTTATTTTAGCACAGCTACTAAAACTTAAAAGCTGTTATCTATAACAAACATATTAATGCAAACTTAAATTAGTAGAAATCTAAAAAAATATATTATACGAAAGGATGGTGAATGAGGCGATTTAGAGACCACCTGAAGTTATAGTGGTTTACTCGCTTCTAGCTTATGAATAAAATTAAAAATAAATATATTATACTTCCTACTATTACTGCGATTTTGTCCTTAACCTTTCTGATTTTTGTAAGCAACACCTTCAAGGTATCTACTAGCAAATTATATATTGATTTTCTTAAGGACGTTTCCTCTAAAACTATTTCTACAGTGCACGTAACCACTTCACCTAAAATACAAGTTAAGCTTAAAGATGGCACTACTTACGAAACTGATAATCCACGAACTAATAACTTTAAGGAAGATTTATTAAAGAATGGTATAAACGTTTCTGAGCAAACCTTAACTAATCCTGCTGAAATAGCTTCAATTGTAGTTTTTATACTCTCACTTATTGCGCTTGGAGTTATGACCTTGAAATCGTCAAGGGTAAACGCAAAAGGTATGTTCTCAGCTACAAACCTTGATGTTGCAGCAGTAGAAGACATAGGCTTTAATTTTAAAAGTGTAGCAGGTAACGAAGAAGCTAAAGATAGTGTGCAGGATGTAGTAGATTTTCTTAAGAATCCTGAAAAATATTCTGCTTATGGTGCTAGAATGCCAAAGGGTATAATTTTATACGGCGATCCTGGAACAGGTAAAACCTTACTTGCAAAGGCTGTAGCTGGAGAAGCAAACGTTCCTTTTTATGCGGTATCTGGTTCTGATTTCGTTCAAATATATGTAGGGGTTGGAGCTGGTAGGATTAGAAGCTTGTTTAAAAAGGCAAGAAGCCATGGCAAAGCAGTTATCTTCATTGATGAGATTGATGCTATTGGTAAAAAAAGAGATAATGGACGTGGTGGTGGTTCTGACGAAAAAGATCAGACACTTAATGCTCTACTCACAGAAATGTCTGGCTTTAATGAAACAGAGGGAATAATTATAATTGCAGCAACTAACAGGCTTGATATGCTAGATGAGGCTCTGCTAAGACCTGGTCGTTTTGATAGGCATATTGAAGTCACCTTACCTGATGTGTCTGCTAGAGAGAAAATTTTAAAACTTCACCTTAAAAATAAACCTATTAAGGACATAGACTATTCTGAATGGGCACATAAAACTTCATATTTTTCTGGTGCAAAGCTAGAGAATTTAACTAATGAAGCTGCTATTATTGCCTGTAAGGAGAACTCTACATTTATTGAAAATTCACATTTAGATAAAGCCTATTCAATAGTACTTGCTGGTTATGAAAAAGTTGATAGGGATTATATTAAAGATGAGGATAGAAGAATAACTGCTTTTCATGAAGCAGGACATGCTTTGATTTCACTTAAAATGCTACCAAAGGATAAGGTATCTAAGGTAACTATAATTCCAACTACCAAAGGTGCAGGTGGTTATACTTTAAGTATTCCTGAAGATAAGTTATATCAGAATAAAGACCATTTAAAGAAAAGAATAATGGTACTTTTAGGTGGTAGAGCTGCTGAAGAAACCATTTTCGGACAGGACCACGTAACTACAGGTGCTTATAATGATCTACAAAGAAGTACTGAACTTGTAACCAACATGGTAACTGAATACGGTATGGGTGATTCCCTAGGCCTACTTACTATGGACAAACTAAAAGACTCAGGCTTTACAAATCAAGAAGCAGTATTTTTAGAATGTAAAAATTTAATTTCTAAGCTATATGAAGAGGTTAAAAATATTCTTACAAATGAAAAAGAAGCTTTAGAGGCTATAACCGCTTTATTAATTGAGAAAGAAACTATATATTACAATGATTTAATTAACATTATTGAAGATAAAAATAATAGTGTTGCATAAAATATCTCAGCCCTAGGGTTCTACCCTGGGGCTGTATTCGTGCACCTAATTTTAAGTTCTAAGAGTAAGCAAAAAAGATATTATTATCCCACCAAGAAGTCCACCTAGATGTGCAAAGTTGTCGATATTAGGTAGTGTAATTCCTATAAAAATGTTTACGAATATAACTGACAAAATGTTCCCTATTAAAGCATTTCCTGTTTTTCCTTTAGACTTCATTGCAAAAATAAGTACTGCACCCAAGAGTCCAGAAATTGCACCAGATGCTCCAACTGAAACATTTACCGTAAAAATATAGCTAAATATGCTTGAGCATATTCCC
>CALJTN010000341.1 GCA_937976175.1 uncultured Clostridiaceae bacterium
GAAAGCGTTATTGCTCCATATAGAGGAAAGCTACCAGATGCTGTTATTGAAAACATGGCAGAACAATTGTCTGGCTCCTGCACAGTTGAAATTGCAGCATTTAACGAATTTTCAAACTTTATTACAGATGAAAAAGCACAAGTTGAATATGATTATATTATTTTTGATACAGCACCTACAGGTCATACACTACGAATGTTACAGTTACCATCTGCATGGAGCAACTTCATTAGTGAGAATACCCATGGAGCATCTTGCCTAGGTCAACTTTCAGGACTTGAGAGCAAAAGGCAGGTTTATAAAAAAGCTGTTGAAACTTTAGCAGACTCAAAACTTACAACACTTATTCTTATATCACGTCCCGAAGATTCTCCTCTAAAAGAAGCAGAGAGAGCCTCAATAGAGCTTAGGGAAATAGGTGTTAACAATCAAGTTTTAGTAATCAATGGTGTTCTTTCTTCCTATGATGATAGCGTATCTGAAAGCCTATATAATAAACAAAAAGAGGCACTTAACCATATACCTCAGGGTTTGAAGAATATAACCACTTACCTTATACCTCTTCGTGCCTACAACATTATGGGCATGGATAATATCAGGGCATTCTTAACTACGGATAACTTCATTATTAGAGAAGAAAAACTAAATAAAAATGTTGTGCCTAAACTGAAGGATGTAATTGATGATCTTTATAATACAGGAAAAAGGGTTATTTTTACTATGGGAAAAGGTGGAGTTGGTAAAACAACCATTGCAGCTACAGTTGCGCTAGGACTTGCTAAGAAAGGCGCTAAGGTACATCTTACCACAACAGATCCTGCAGCTCATCTAAAGTTTGTCATTGATGAGCAAAGTGGTATCACCCTTAGCCATATTGACGAGCATGAGGAACTTAGAAAATACCAAGAAGAAGTACTAAAAAAAGCGAAAGAAACCATGTCCGAAGACGATATTGCCTATGTTGAGGAAGATTTACGTTCCCCTTGTACACAGGAGATTGCAGTTTTCAGAGCCTTTGCACAAATAGTAGAGAAGGCTGAAAATGAAATTGTTGTTATTGATACTGCACCAACGGGACACACACTATTGCTTTTGGATTCTACACAAAGTTATCACAGAGAGATACAGCGTTCGCAGGGAGACATTCCAGAGTCTGTAAAAAAATTATTACCAAGACTTCGGAGTGCAGAGGAAACAGAGGTTATTATTGTAACCCTTGCAGAAACTACACCTGTCTATGAAGCTATGCGTTTGGAAGAAGATTTGAAACGTGCAGGCATTCATAGCAAATGGTGGGTTATAAATTCTTCGCTTTTCGCTACAAATACTACGAACAAAATGCTAAAAGCAAAAGCAAGTAATGAAATTCAATGGATTAACAAGGTTGATTCTCATGCCAGTGGCAACTTTGCTGTAATACAATGGAGTGCTGAAGATATTAAAGGTGATAAATTGCTTGAGCTAATTGAATAAATAAGGTAATCTGTTATATGGAAGAAGTCGAACAGTAACCTTTGAAGGCAATGAGTATGAAGATATCCCTGCAAAGGCCATCCGACAGGCAACACTGAAGGTATTAGGCATAGAGGAAGCAAAAGCACCAGTAAAAAATTCTGGATGCTGTTGTAATGGTAGTGGTTGCTGCTAACATTATTTTAACAACATTTTGGAAGCTTCAAGGCTACAATCTTCTATAAGTGACAGCGGCTCAGCCTAGAATAGTTACTTTGGTAGCAGTCTAAATCTGCTTCCAAAGTTGTTAATATTGCAGCATCGCAGATGATGATTTAAATAGCTATAAAGATTAATTGGGCGAGGTAAGTGTATTCGCCCAATTTTACTAAATGCCTTCAAATTGGAAAATTATAAAATACATAATTTAAATATTTTTAAAACGTAATTGTAAATAATAAATATGAGAAATGAATTAGAGTAAAAAAGAAGAACTTGCAAAGTATAAAGAAGAAGTACTAAGTAAAGTAAGAGACGCAAGGAGGATAAGAAATGAGAATACTTGTTATAGGTGCAGTGGCAGCAGGAACATCTGCAGCTGCAAAGGCTCGTAGAAATGATGATAAAGCAGAGATAGTAATATATGAAAAGGATAGGGATATATCTTATTCAGGTTGTGGTCTTCCATACTACATAGGCGGTGAGATAAAGGATATTAGTGAACTTACGCCAAGAGATTCTGTTTTCTTTAAAAAGAAATATAGTATTGATGTTTTAACAGGGCATGAAGTGCTAAGCATAAGTTCAGATACTAAAGAACTAACTGTTAAAAATCTCAATACAGGGGAAGTATTTAAGGATAGGTATGATAAATTAGTTGTAGCCACAGGTGCCTCGCCATTTATACCTAATGTAAAAGGAATAGATAGTGATAACGTGTTTTTTCTAAGAAACGTTCAAAGTGCAATTAATATTAGAAGATTCATGGAAGAAAGAAAACCACAACATGCAGTAATTGCAGGCACAGGATTCATTGGTTTTGAAATGCTTGAAAATCTCATGGCAGACGGTATTAAGGTAACTATTGTAGAAATGCAAAGTAAAATAACACCAAATCTTGATGAAGATATGGCAGCTTTTTTAGAAGATGCATTAATTAAGAAGAAGATTACTATATTAAAAAATAC
>CALJTN010000342.1 GCA_937976175.1 uncultured Clostridiaceae bacterium
AGCTGCTAGATCATCTAGCCTTCTAAGTTCTTCTTCAAAAAATCTTCTGTTATATACTCCAGTGAGCTGATCTTGATAGCTTAAGGACTGAATTTTCTTTTGGTTACTGCGCTCAATTGTCACATCTTTGAATACCAGCACTACACCTCTAACATGGCCAGCCTTATCTTCAATGCGAGCAACATTGTAAGAAATTAGTTTTTCTTTGCAGTCTTTTGTGACTAGTATTTGCTCACCCTCTACATTTAACGACGTAGAATTTTTTAAGGCTTTTGTAGCAGGATTTACAGATTTTTCTTTGGTATTCTCATCTATAATATTAAATACATCTTCAAAATTCACTAGCTTTGCCTCATCTTGGTTCCATCCAGATATTTTTTCTGCCATTTCATTGAGAATAATAATATTACCATAGCTATCTGTAACTATAACTCCATCTCCAACAGACAGTAGAGTTATTTTTATCAGTTCTTTTTCTTCCTCTAATGCTTTTTCACTGTCTATTAATTGTTCATATTGGTGACGAAGTTCTTCTTCTATAGCAACTAGCTGATTAAAGGAAGTCTCCATTTCTTCATTTGATACTACTAACTTCTCTTTACTCTCATTTAAGGCGTCATTGACCTTTACTAAATCTCTGGTGCGCGCATCAACCCTTATTTTAAGAGTGAAATTCCATAATATTAATAAAATTATAATGGATATCACTGCTGAGACTATCGGAATGTTATCTATTAGTGTCTGGTAGAAACTCTTTTGTTCATAAATACCTAGCCACTTATTATATATTTCATCAAACTTTCCTGTGGCCTTAATTATTTTCAATCCACCATTAAGGGTAAATAACAAATCCTCATTCCCCTTTTTTACAGCTATACAGTAACCATTTGGCTCAATAAGCAACCCATTGCTCTTTAAGTTCAAATACTTTTCCTTTTTTATGGAATATGTACCTGGAATATTTAAAACTGCTGCATAATTACATTTTTTCGTGGACACAAGCTTTAGTGCCTCATCAACTGTTTCTACTTCAATAAAGTTAATATTAAGATTCTGTTTTTTTAGATATTCATGTATTATACCATCAGTTTGAACCGCTACAGTTAAATCTCTTAACTCGGTTACATCATTTATACTTGTATCTTTTCTTGTAAATACATCTCCAGTGGTTATGGTATGCTTTGTGGTAAAGGAATACATGTTTTCACGGTCCTTAGAATAGAACATCCCTGCTATGGCATCAATTTTACCACTTTCAAGGTGTTTTCTAACATTACTCCAATCCATAAGCCTAATTTCCACCTTAAGACCCATAACCTCAGCAGCAGCTTTGGCAATCTCTATGTTAAAGCCAGTTGGATTAGCATTTTCATCTAAAAAACTATAGGGTGGGTAATTTTTATCATCACCTATTATTATTGTTCTATTGTCATTTATTTCACTCTCTGCTGTCATGTCATAAGTAGATTCACTATTGAAACTTACACTGCCCTCATTATTAGCAAATGCTAGTCTAGGGAAATAATTACTAGATATTAAAAGCAACATTACAGTAACTATTATAAAGAAGTTTCCAATTCTTTTTTTTCTCATGCAATTCCCTCCTAAATAAATACTTACATTAAATTTAATTTTAAATTACAATCATTAAGCAATATGACAAAAATCGAGCCAATAACTTTATTATTTTTCATGAAAAACCAATTTAATATAAAATACCTTCTTTAATAACATTATTAGTCATTATAAGTAAAAAAACAAGTGATTTACAGTAAAAAAATAAAATGATAAATTCTGCATTAAGGGATAATGGTTATTATATAATAATATTGTAATTTTGGATCATTAATGGTATTCTACATATAATATAGTAATTAAGTTAAGGAGGTTTATTATGCTTACTGAAAGATACAACTCACTAAATGAAGAAATGTTCTCCGTATTAGATGAATACGGTATGGTTATAAATGAAGATTTCATTCCTAAGCTAGAAAAAGAAAAATTAATCTTATTGTATAAGACAATGCTCCATAGTCGCATTGCAGATGTCAAAGCTTTGCAATACCAACGACAGGGGAGAATGTTAACCTATGCTCCAAACCATGGTGAGGAGGCTGCTCAGGTTGGTTCTATTGCAGCTACTGAAGAAAGAGATTGGTTAGTTCCTGCTTTTAGAGAAATGGGAGCTTGGCTCTACAAAGGTGTATCCTTAGAACAAATCTATTTATATTGGTACGGGAATGAACTAGGAAGTAAGTTTCCACCAAATATAAAAATGCTACCTATTGCAGTGCCTATAGCATCCCAATTAAATCATGCTGCTGGTCTTGCCATGGCGTCTAAAATAAAGGGGGAGGATCATGTAACCATTGCATATGTTGGTGATGGCGGAACCTCTCAAGGGGAATTTCATGAAGCCTTAAATTTTGCTGCCGTATTTTCAGCACCGGTGGTATTTGTCATATTAAATAATCAGTTTGCTATTTCTGTAAGTAGAGCTTCTCAAACTAAATCAGAAACCTTAGCACAAAAGGGTATAGCGTATGGTATGCCAAATATTTTGGTGGATGGAAATGATATTTTAGCAATGTATGCAGCTACAAAAGAAGCTGTAGACAGAGCAAGAAGTGGTGGTGGGCCAACTTTAATCGAAGCTTATACTTATAGAATTGGGGCTCATACAACTTCAGATGATCCTACTTTATATAGGAAAGATGAAGAAGTTGAGCAGTGGAAGAAAAAAGATCCGATTATTAGAATGAAAAAATACTTAATAGATAAAAACATGTGGACTGAAGAAGAAGAAGTAAAAGAAACAGAAAGCTATGAAGCCTTTGTAAATGAAACTTTTAAAAAGGTAGAAGCTTCTGGCAATGTGCCCTTAGAAGACATTTTTAAGTATCAGTATGAAAAAATGACACTAAACCTTGCTGAGCAGTATGAAGAATATAATGAATTCTTAAAGAAAGGAGGAAAATAGTATGCCTATTTTAAATATAATTGGTGCAGTAAATTACGCTTTAGATCAAGAAATGACAAGGGACAAAACTGTTGTAACCTATGGAGAAGACGTAGGTGTTGAGGGTGGTGTTTTTAGGGCAACTGTTGGGCTACAAGAAAAGTATGGAGTAGATAGATGTTTCGATACTCCATTATCCGAGGCTGCCATAGTTGGTAGTGCTGTAGGTATGGCTATTAATGGATTAAGACCTGTAGTTGAGATGCAATTTGATGGATTTGTGCTTCCAGCTCTAAATCAGATAATTGGCCATGTAGCTAGAATGAGAAACAGAACAAGAGGAACTTATGGTCTACCCATGGTGATTCGTATGCCTTATGGAGGTGGAATTCGTGCCTTAGAACATCACTCTGAAAGTATAGAAGCAATTTTTGCTCATATTCCAGGACTTCAAGTAGTTATTCCATCCACTCCCTACGACACCAAAGGCTTGTTACTATCGGCTATTAGAAGTCCTGATCCTGTTATATTTTTAGAACCAAAAAGAATTTATAGAGCCTTTAAGCAAGAAGTTCCAGAGGAAGATTACATGATTCCTATTGGTAAAGCAAAGGTGCTAAAAGAAGGAAGGCATATTACCGTAGTGGCTTGGGGGGCCATGATTCGTGAGGTTCAAAAAGCAATTGAAGAAGTTGAAAAGGATGGAATAGATGTGGAACTTATTGATTTAAGAACTATTGCGCCTTTTGATAAGGAAACAATACTAAAGTCAGTGCAGAAAACTGGACGTTTCTTAGTTGTTCATGAAGCATTTAAATCCTTTGGGCCTGGTGCGGAACTAATTGCTACTGTAAACGAAGGGGCCTTTTTACATTTAGAAGCACCACCAACTAGACTCGCAGGCTTTGATACTACAGTTCCTCTTCCAAAGGGAGAAGAGCATTTTATTATTCACCCAGATCGTATTGCTTATAAAATAAGAGAGGTTGTTAATTTTTAGGAGGAGGTGTATTTTATGTTTGAATTTAAATTCCCAGATATAGGGGAGGGGATTACGGAAGGAAAGATATTAAAATGGTTTGTGAATCCAGGAGATTCAATTAAGGAAGGAGATTCTTTATTCCTTGTAGAAACGGATAAGGTAAATGCAGAAATACCTTCTCCAGTTAGCGGGTGGTGGCAGTGTTTTCTGAAGGAGTGTTGCCATTTCATCATGCCCCATAGGAATGATTGATGGATTCCCTATTCTTAGCGTCCTTTGCTCAAC
>CALJTN010000343.1 GCA_937976175.1 uncultured Clostridiaceae bacterium
GCATGGTGCCTACAAGAGTTCTTAGACTTTCATCACGTCTTAATAAGTTCTTCTTAATATTGGCCTCATGGTCTTCTATCTGCTTATCTGTCATTTTCTCTTTTTGTGCATCAGTTAGTGGTTTTAAGGAAGTTGAATCAGCATATAATTTGGTATTCAAATCATCAATTAATGTATTATAAGCCTCTACAAATTTGCTCATGAACTCTACTACTTTATCTGTATCCTTGCCTACTTGTATTTTTATCTTTTCTCCTACAGCAGTCGTATCATTCAAGTTGATATTTAAGCCATTTATTTGTATATTATTAGATTCAGAAGTTAATGTAACTGTGCCATTATAAGTATATTCTGCATTGGTACCATGTGTATTCATATTGCTAAAGCCGAGGCGATCTAATACACCTCCTCCAGCTGTATCTATTTTTAGTTTTGCACTTTCTCCTGTTTGCTTTGTTGAAATAAAAAGTTTATTATTTTTGGTATCAAAGCTTACATTGATACTACTATCTGCTTCTTTTATTTTCTTTACTACGGTTTGTAAGGTATCATCTTTTGTAATGGTAATAGATTTGTCATTGATCTTAAGTACTTCATTCGTCGTTAACCCTATTAAATCCCTTAATTTAGCTGACACATCAACGCCTGCTTCTAAATTCATCTCTCCTGCTACAAATACACCTGCAGCTAATTTTTCTATAGTAAGCTCGTGAAGCCCTTCTGCTGCCTCTCCACTAGCTGTTACTGTAGCAGCAGTACTTGAACTTGTAGCTTTAGAGACATTAAAAGTAGACTCAAATCTTAATTTATCAACAAAGTCTGTTTGAAATTTATTAATAGCTTTATTAGTTTCTGTCCATATCTCTTTTTTCCACTCCAGTAAAATTTTTTTTTGATTTACTGCGTCAATTCTGGCTTTTTGGGTACTTAACATCGCCTTTACAATAGCATCAGTATCCAGTCCTGATGCTAAACCTGTAAACTGTACTTTCCCTGTACTTATCGCCATATGTCATCCTCCTTAACGTTTTTCATCTACAAAAAGTCCAGCTAATTCCATCATTTTAGCAATCATATTTAATATTTTCTCAGAAGGAATTTCTTTAACGACTTCATGTGTATTACTATCAATTACTTTTACCATAATTTGGTTTGTTGATTCATGCATTGCAAATTCTAAACTAGTTGTTTTACCTTGTATTTTATTATCTTCTTTTTCAAGGACTTGAAGTAAAGCTTTCTTTTTCCCTTGTGCATCTTGCCCTGTTAAACTTTCTTTCGATGTCTCTAATTTGTTTTCTATAGTAGGTCTTTCATTCAGTAATGATTTTTTCGGTCCTTCTGTATTTGTGTGCTTGTAGCTACTACTTTGAACATTATCCTCTATATTACTGCTATTTATCCCATTATCCCCGACCATCATCTTCCAACTCTCCTTTAATTTAGTTTTTATTTTATCTCGTTATATGATATATCGGATATAATCATACTTTTTGTTAGAGCTTTTAAAAATATTTAGTAAAAAAACGGGCTACATACGCAGCCCGTTCTTTTACTAAATATTTTATTGTAATAATTGAAGTACTTGATTTGGCTTTTGGTTAGCTTGTGCAAGCATGGCTTGTGTAGCTTGTGCTAACACGTTTTTAGAGGCAAGATTCATCATCTCTTTAGCCATATCTGTATCTCGAATACGAGACTCAGATGCTTGAATATTTTCAGCCGCATTATCTACATTAGAAATAGTATGTTCAAGACGGTTTTGAACCGCACCAATTCTACTTCTTTGTGTTGATACCATATTAATAGCTTTGTCAATTTTACTGATATTAGACGCTGAACCAGCATTAGTTGATATGGTTAATACATTGATATCATCAACACCTAAATCAGTTGCCTTCATACTGTTAATACCAACTTTGATAGATTGACCAGCATTAGCTCCTACTTGGAAAGTTAATCCACCAGTAGCATCCCCAGTTTTAATATTACGTTCCAGGATAGAATCTGCTGAAGCTCGTAACGTGTTGAATGATGTTTGTTTAATATCAATTGATCCTGTTTTTTTCGAAATAGATGTTTGTAGTGTAGCAACACTAGCTTGCTTTATACCTACGCTAGTTGTTAATGTTGCCACTGATGCATCAAGAGCCGCATAAGAAGTAGTTCCTATTTTACTATCACGTTCTGCTATTTTTGTATCTAATGATGCTTGCTTAACTGATATCGATGTCATCTTAATTTCTATTGAAGCCATTTTAACTGCCATACTACCTTTTAGTGTTGAAATAGATGTCTTTTTAGTTATTGAAGAATTTGCCTTAGTAATTGCAGAACCATTTATGAAACTTTGATCTCCATTTAATAATTTTTTAGTGTTGAACTCAGTTTTTTCTGTAATAGCAGTAATCTCTTCTTTTAATTGATCAATTTCTGACTGAATTTGTTTACGATCTTCCGCTGTGTTTGTCCCATTGTCCGCTTGAACAGCAAGTTCTCTCATACGTTGAAGCATTGAATGCTGTTCATCTAAAGCACCTTCAGCTGTTTGAATAAGAGAAATAGAATCTTGTGCGTTACGAGAAGCTTGATTAAGACCTGAGATTTGTCCTCTCATCTTTTCAGAAATTGCAAGACCAGCAGCGTCATCACCAGCTCGGTTAATTCTAAGACCAGATGATAATTTTTCTGTTGCCTTTGCTTGACCTGTAGATGTTTTGTACATTTGTCTTTGTGAGTTGATTGCTGACATATTGTGATTTATAATCATAATAAATTCCTCCTTGAGTTTTTT
>CALJTN010000344.1 GCA_937976175.1 uncultured Clostridiaceae bacterium
AACCTACTTCTTAAATTCCTATAGGCAGTTGTTATGTTCTTTTGACTCTCTTTTTTAGTTTCAAGTGTATTGTTTATAATCTTTTCTACGGTAGGCAAGTACGAAATTAGGCTATTCAATTTACTTAAAGTATCTTTACTGGTAATAGCAGCTGTATTTGTCATTGCTAACTTTTCATTTACCTCATAGACTAAATTAATTAATTCATCAGTTTTAAGCATAATATTAACATAATATGCCGGCGAAACATTTCCAGCATTATCTACCACCACAATGGTATAATTGGGTTCTATACTATCTAGTGCTGCTTCTAGACCCGTGGTATCTATTTTATATGACGTTTTATTTTGTACCTTAATAACCTTTCCATTTCCAACCTTCACTGAATTCTCAAGTTGTTTAATGGTGATTATACTATCATAATCCTTTACAATGAATACTCTAGCCTCCTCAGACTCACCTGGCATATTAGGGTTTTCTGAAGTCTTAACTATAATTTGTTCTCCTACTTTTACAACTATATTTGATAATAGAGCTAATGTGGACTTTTGATTATCCACTATAATGCTATCATCTGTTTCTCTTAATGAAGCTCCTCCTTCTAGGGAAGCTCCAACACCATTAACTATAAATAGCTTGTACTTCTTATCCACATAATCAGTACCATCTTCCATTCCTAAAGGCGCTTTGATAATTTTATTAAATCCATCTCCAACTAATTTTGTAACATCTTTTCCTCGGAGTTGTAAAGCTTTAAATGGATCATAGGGATTACTCCCCCCTTGATCATTCCAAGTTCCCAAGCCTATCCAAGCCTTTTTATCTTTATCTTCCCATTTCCATCCTTTTACCTCCGCAAGTTCTTCTACAGGTACAAGCCAAGCAGTCTCTCCTATAGCAGGAGGTACAGCTAATGTGATTTCTCTTCCTTTTGTCACTCTTTGTTCACTTATAATTGGCTTTTTAGGTAATATTTCTTCTTTTATCATTACTATAGCAGGCGTATCACTAGATACCCTTCCATATATACTTGGTCTTCTTCCTTCACTATCAGCACTTCCAAATCCAGAATACTCAGTTGCTATATAAACATCATAATTTTGAGCTTTAAATAGCATTCCTCGACTATCTACTTTACGAAGCCCTAGCTTATCCCCAGTTAATCTATTGTACAATTGTGTTCCATCCCAAGAATTGGCGTTCATTCCGTTTAAATTATCCTTAGCTGCAAAACTCTTCATGTCCAATATGGTTTTAGACTGTACAATGTAGATGTATTGGTCCGAAGGATTATTCTTAACTGAAGGTGTCCAGTTACTAATTGTGAAATCTCTTACATCTAAACCTAAATTGGCATTATCATTATCTTTAGCAGCATTTTCTCTTATTATAGGAGCCTCTGTTTGTCTAACCTCTGTTGGTGCACTTTCAGCTCTTCCCATTCTAGTTATAGTAATCCAGATGCTTTTTCCATAAGCATCTAAATCCAGTTTTTGAATTAATACTTTTTTCTCTCTAGTTATTTTACCTTCTCCTAGTTTATTTTTACATGCTTCATCACTATATATTCTTATAAGATCTCCTTCTTGCGCTCTACGACTTATGCCACCTATACCTGTTTCAATGCTCAGTATTTCAATGGCATCATTTTTGCCATTGTTATTATAAACATATATATGGTTAGTATCATTAAGCATTTCTGAAGGAAATATTAACTCTAAGGTTATAACTTTATTGTATCCAACTGCACTGCCTTTATAAGTTCTAATTCCATCTTTCACAGTAACCTTAGTGGTATCCCAAACCACCACCAATTGTTTCATAATATTATCGCCCATAATAGCAGCTACCTTTTCCGGCAAGTACTTTCTTTCGATAATTTTTATATTTTCATTCACATCTTTAAATTCTACGGTCACTCTTAAATTATCCATATTCAAAACATTTTCTATAACAGGTTTTGCTCCAATTTCCTCTGGTTTTATATTTATGTTTCCATCTAAAGCCACTCTAAAGAGCTTCCCTTTAGTTGTGTTGTAGTATATATGCCCTGCAACAATATTAATATACATTACCGAATCCTCGGAAAGCTTTACTTTTTCTCCACTTCCGTCAGTTTTAACTTTGTATAATTTATTTGCATCTTCAGAGTTACTATAATAAAGCCACTCATCAAATACATTGATATAAAATCCTTTGTTAATTTGAGAAGCTTTACCCTTAATAGCCACCGCACTTCCTGTACCATCCTTTTTAATTTTGCTTATAACTCCACTTCCTGAGCAATAGTAAACTGAGTCTCCAGAAACCTGCAAGCTAGTTGCATATTCATCACTCAATTTCCCTCTATAGGTGCCTTCTTTATTTATTACATAAGGTTTATGTCCATCAGAATGATTAATGTAATAAATCCATTCTCCATCAATGCTTATATAAGCAACCTCGCCTACTTCTTCACTATAGTTCTTATAATCAATCATAACTGGATTCCCGCGATTTTGCTTAGCATCGGAACCGTCTTTTTTAACCCTATATAGTTTTCCACCATCTGAATGGTTACTATAATATATATCTTCTCCAGATAAGGTTATGTAAGCTGCTTTATCGTCTACTAACTTTTGCGCTTTTGAACCATCTAATCTAGATTTATATAACTTTCCTCCATCAGAGTAATTACTATAATAAATATAATCTTGAGATATATTTATATATTGCGCCTTATTTTCACTGATTTTTCTATTAGACACCCCATCAAATCCCATTTTATAAAGTGTTTCCTTATCCCAAGAATTTGAGTAATAGAT
>CALJTN010000345.1 GCA_937976175.1 uncultured Clostridiaceae bacterium
ATTTACTAAAAGATGCCTCAAAGATAGTTATGAAAAATTAATAGTTAATATGAAAAGCTTGGAGTCCTACCTTACCGACATAAAAATATCTTTATTTATAACAATAATAATAATTTTTGCAATAGTAGGAATGTATATAAATACAGGAATGGGAAGAATAGTAGATTCTACTATTTTAATAATACTAGGGATATTTGCATTATTACTTAGCATATCTTTGGTTAAGTTTCTTTTAAAGGTTTTAATGGATTTGCCTAAAAAAATTATCACTGTTTTGCTTGCTACAATTATAATTTTAACTTTAGCAATTGAAAATTCATTATACTTAGAGCTTTGGCAAGGAATTATTTCCTCTATTTTAATTGTTATAGTAGAAGTGACTTTAGCTATAAGTATAAGTAAGCTAATACAAAAGGGTGTTAAGAAATCTAAAATAATAATTTTTTTGTTTATAACCTTAGGTGTAAACTTGTATTGGGGCATTTGGATTTTTACTAATAAAGACATTAGGTTCAATACTAGGAATGAAGTAGCTACTAGTAATGAAGTACAAGCAGTTTTTAAGAATGATTTTTCTTTAGAAAATCCAATGAAGCCTGGCAAGTATGCTGTGGAGTCACTAACTTATGGAAGTGGACAAGACAAAAGAAAAGAATTTGGAAAAGAGGCTAAACTAATAGCAGGTACCGTAAATGCAAGGCCAATGCTTGGAAGAATATCTGGATTTAAAGGTAAAATGAGGAAGATATTTTGGGGCTTTTCTGAAGAAAAATACCCAATAAATGGTACAGTGTGGTATCCAAAAGAAAAAGGACACTATCCTTTAGTTATGATAGTTCATGGTAATCATGCTATGGAGGATTATTCGGATAAGGGTTATGCTTATTTAGGTGAATTACTTGCTAGCCAAGGCTTTATAACTGTATCTGTAGATGAAAATTTTCTAAATGGCTCTTGGAGTGGAGATATGGGAAATGAAAATGACGTAAGAGCATGGCTACTCCTTAAACATTTAGAGGTGTGGAAGAGATGGAATCAAAGTGTAGGTAACATTTTTTATGAAAAGGTAGATATGGAAAACGTAGCTTTGATAGGTCATTCTAGAGGCGGTGAGGCAGTTGCTACGGCAGCGGTGTTTAATAAGCTTAGCCATTATCCCAATGATGCTGATATTAATTTTAACTTTCATTTTAATATTAAAGCAGTGGTAGCTATTGCGCCTACGGATGGTCAATACAAGCCAGGTGGAAAATTAACACCACTAGAGAATATTAATTATTTGGCACTTCAAGGTTCTCAAGATAGCGATATATCTAGTTTCTATGGAGATTTGCAGTATAATCGTGTTAAGTTCACTGATGATAAGTATCATTTTAAAACCTCATTGTACATTGAAGGTGCTAATCATGGACAATTTAATAGTACCTGGGGTAATAAAGATTTGAGTGGTCCTGGGGGAATGTTTTTAAACATAAAGCCGATGCTTGCAGCAGATAAGCAAAGAGATATAGCTAAGCTATATGTATCAGCATTTTTACAAAATTCACTTTATAACAATTACCAGTACATTCTGTTATTTCAAAATTATAATTATATGAAAAATATATTGCCTAAAACAAAATATATTAATAAATTTGAGGATTCAAATTATAATGTAATAGCGAGTTACGAAGAAGATGTTGATATAACTACAGGTACACTTCTTGAAACTAGGATAAAAGGTGATGGATTTACCCTTTGGAGTGAGAAAGCAATGATATTAAGGTC
This sequence comes from uncultured Clostridiaceae bacterium, assembly GCA_937976175.1. Taxonomy (GTDB): domain Bacteria; phylum Bacillota; class Clostridia; order Clostridiales; family Clostridiaceae; genus Clostridium_AD. The sequence continues at coordinate 1,768 of CALJTN010000345.1, forward strand.
CAAGGAAGAAAAAAGCAATAATGCAGTGCTTCTTAGGTGGAAAAACCTTGATGATAATGGGGATAAACTTAAAAAAGACCCTGCAACATACAGTGTAAAATTACCAAACAACCTAGCTGAAAAGAAGTTTGAGGATAAAACCATGCTAAAGTTTTCTATAGCGGATACAGGCAACAGAGAATATAGTGATGAAAACAAAGAAAATATTGATTTAACTATACAAATAAAAGATAAGAATGGGTTAAGTTCGGAAATAGCCTTAAGTGAGGTTGGTAGCTTATATCCTGCAATAAAAGTAAAGTTTACGAAATGGTCTTTCTTAGAGAAGAAATATGAAAGTGATGTGGAAACAAACCTTCAAAGTTTTCAAGTACCATTAGAAGAATTTATTAAGAAAAATTCTAAAATAAATCTTATGAATATAGAGTATATTAATTTTATATTTAATAGAACCCTAAAAGGTGAGGTTTTATTAGATGATATAGGATTTAGCAGCCCATATTTATACAAGTAAGAAGCTTTCCTTGTGAAGAGCCTATAAAAAATAGAGCTACCTGTTAGTTAGCAGGTAACTCTATTTTTTATTATTAGTTTCAAATCTAGTGAAACACTTCTATAACACTAAGATTGTTGAGGTTTGAGTTTTTCAATTCCAATTTTAATTCTTTTTAAACTTTCCTCTTTTCCAAGTATTTCAGCAATGTCAAAAGCACCACCTGGAGTAGAGGCTTTACCAGTTAAAGCAGTTCTTATTGGCCATAACATTTGACCATTTTTAATTTCTAGAGTCTTCACTAGTTCCATTATTGTATCATGTAATGAGTTAAGAGACCAGTCCGTTAGGTTCTCTAGTACTGGTAACGCCTTTTCTAGACTTCCTAGTGAATTTTCAGGTGTAGTTTTCATTTTTTTATGCACATATAACTCAATATCATATTGAGGCAGAGTCTCTATAAAGTCAATATGACTAGGAACATCCGTTAATAATTCTACTCTTGTTTGAACAAGAGCACTTATTTTCATAAGGTCTACATTCTCGTTACTTATCATATTTTTGTAATAGGGCATAGCCATATCATGGAATCTTTCTAATGGTAATTTTTTTATATATTCTCCATTCATCCACTTTAGCTTTTTAGTGTCAAAAACTGCTGGGGATTTACTCATATTTCTGTAATCAAAAGCTTTTACCAATTCACCTAGAGTAAAGATTTCTTCGTTATTACCTGGATTCCAACCAAGAAGGGATATAAAGTTAACTATGGTTTCCATTAGATACCCAGCTTCTAATAAATCTTCAAAGGAGGAGTGACCACTTCTTTTACTAAGTTTTTGATGTTCTTCATTTGTTATTAATGGACAGTGCACATAAACTGGGACATCCCATCCAAAAGCCTCATATAGGCGATTGTACTTTGGAGAAGAGGACAAATACTCATTTCCCCTAACTACGTGTGTAATGTCCATTAAATGGTCATCAACTACGTTTGCAAAGTTATATGTAGGAAGTCCATCAGACTTTAGTAATATCATATCATCTAGCTCAGAGTTATTTACTGAAATTGATCCGTAAATTGCATCTTCAAAAGCTGTGAAGCCTTCAGTTGGGTTATTCTGTCTTATTACAGAAGGTATTCCCTTAGATAAGTTTTCAGCTACTTCTTCCTTTGAAAGACTTAAGCAATGTTTGTCATATCTGAAATTACCCTTATTTTCTTCTACTTCAGCTCTTAAATTATCAAGCCTTTCTTTTGAACAGAAACAGTGATAAGCTTCACCTTTATCCACTAATTGTTTTGCGTACTGAACGTAGATATCCCGTCTTTCACTTTGTATGTAGGGACCATAATCTCCACCAATATCTGGGCCTTCATCGTGATGCAGGCCTGTAAGATTTAGCGTGTTATATATTATATCTATAGCGCCTTCTACAAGTCTCTCTTGATCAGTATCTTCTATCCTTAATAAAAAGTCTCCATCTTCATGCTTAGCTATTAAGTAGGCATATAAGGCAGTTCTCAAATTACCAACGTGCATTCTTCCAGTTGGACTTGGGGCAAATCTTGTTCTTACTTTTTTAATACCCATTTTTCTCACTCCTATTGTTTAATTTTGCTATATATTAAATTTATGAAATTCTTTTCTATAATGGTGAAATTCTACTATATAATAGTATATTACTGTGCATTTTATGTCAATAATATGCACAAAGGTTTATAAATAGATTAGCAAAGAAAATGTTGAAACGTAAGAGGAAAAAAGCTAAACATATAGAATATAGATACAATATGTAATTTTTGGTTGAAATGTAGGAGCGTTTATTAAAATGGCTTTTATGATTCCTGAGGGGGTAAGTTTTTATTGATAATTGTTAATGCAACAATAGTGACGTTCGATGAAGAGCATAGATTTATTGAAAATGGATATGTAAAAATTCAAGGGGAATTAGTTACTCATATTGGAACCATTAGTGAAATGAAGCATAAGGTTTCAACTGGAGAAATTAAGATTGAGGAAAATGAACGAATAATAGATGTTCAAGGAAAAATCCTAATGCCAGGATTTATTTCTACTCATACCCATGCCTGTAGTACCTTAGCTCGTGGGTTAAGATTTGCGGATGAAACGTCTATTAATTCTGTAGAAATAATTAAAAACAATATTGCAAGATTAGAAAGTGAGCTTACTCACGAGGATATATATTATGGTACTCTAGTAACCCTAATTGAAGGCATAAAGAATGGGGTAACATGTTTTTTTGACCATCACTCTAGTCCTCTTGTGGTAGAGGGAAGTTTAGACGTAATAGAAAAGGCTTTTAAAAGACTGGGAGCAAGAGGTGTACTTAGTTACAGCATCTCCGATAAGAATGGCATAGGCATTGCATTAAAGGGGATAAAAGAAAATTCGCGATTTGTGGAAAAGTGTAAACATGATAACGAAGATTTAGTAAAGGGTATGTTTGGTATCTCTGATGCAAATAACTTACCAAATAAAGTATTAGAAATTGCGGGTATAGAGGGTAATAGGCTAGCCACAGGTTTCCACATTCATGTTGCAGAAACCGTGGGTGACTTAATTAGTAGTAGAACAAATTTTCAAAAAGGGATAGTTGAAAGATTAGAAGAATACAGTCTATTAAATTCAAAAAGCATGTTTTCTCACTGTATTCATGTAAATGAGGATGAGAAAAAACTACTAAATAAAGTTAGTGTAATACATAATCCAGAATCCAATATGAATTTTGCAGTAGGATATTGTAATGCTATAGACCTAATGAAAAAAGGAAATTTGGTAGGCATAGGGACTGACGGGTTCCCTTCAGATATTTTTAGAGCCATGAATATTTGTTGTGGCCTTCATATACATCATAGCAAGGATACCAGTGTAATGAAAGCTGAAGATGTAGTAGAAATGGCTATAGTTAATAATGGTAAAATTGCTTCAAAACATTATGAGGCACAAGTTGGAAGCATAAAACAGGGAGCAAAAGCGGATCTTATCTTAATAGATTATAATTCTCCAACAATTATTAATAGTGAGAATATTAGTTCCCACGTGATACTCGGCATGAATAGTGGATCAGTATCTGATGTTATTATTAACGGAAAGATAGTTATGGAAAATAGAGTTATTTGTAATTTCAATGAGAAAGAAATTTACGAAGAGTGCAAGGTAGCTTCAAATGCTTTGTGGAATAGAGTACAAAGTCAAAAACAATAATTGCTTAACTCGATAGCGTAGATATATCTGTGCTATCATTTTTTATTTTGTGGTAAGTTTAAAAGCACCTGGGATTTCACCAGGTGCTTTTAATCTAGAACTTAAAGGCTTCTTCTAAGAATGTGTACTTTGGAAGACCGTTTTCTATTGAAATTTTTGGTTCACCCATTATTAATGGTAAGGTGTACTCATAGGCTTCCTTAGTAACATTGTTACCTTCAGCGTTTATCCATTCCTTAGGAAAGTACTTAATATTATTAGCAACCTTTGCAGTTTCAAGTGCAAAAGGCTCAGAAGTATAAGGCGTATTCGAAAGTCTCCTTATTCCTATCATGTTTCCACTTATTCCGTCAATAGAATAAGCAACAGCAGCTTTTCCTACTTCAAAGGCTTCATCAATATCTGTTTGAGAGGCGCAGTGCATAGCGCAGCGTTGAATTGTAGAAAGTTCTAAAACTCTAACTTTTTCAGCAGTATTGGTGGTTAGAATCAAGTCCTTAAGGTAGGCACAAACACCGCCTAACTGAGCGTGGCCAAATTTATCAAGGCCTGTTGCCCCTATTTCACCAAGGAACTTTCCTTCTTTAGTTCTAATTCCTTCAGATACTACTACAAAAACATGGTTCTTTTCAGTAAGCTTTTTACTAACATCCCTTAAAAATTTCTCTGTATCAAAAGCTACTTCTGGTAGGTATATAAAATCAGCAGCAGGTTTACCGTTAATAGTTGCAATACAAGCACTAGCTGCCAACCACCCAGTGTCGCGTCCCATGGTTTCAAGTATGAAAACTCCTTTAGAAGGATATACGCTTGCATCTAAGAAGTTTTCAAGAACTGACGTGGCAATTAGCTTAGCTGCACTTCCAAAGCCAGGAGTATGGTCCATGATTGGTAGGTCGTTATCTATAGTTTTAGGGATCCCAATAAACTTTACATCCTTATTATGTTCTTTTGCGTAAATACTAAACTTATGCACAGTATCTTGTGAATCATTACCGCCGATATAGAAGAAGGTTTTGATTTCATATTCTTCTAATATTTCAAAAAGTTTTATGTATTCCTCAGCACTTTTTTCAAAGGGTTTTAACTTATATCTACAAGAACCAAGACCAGAGGATGGAGTATACCTTAATCCTTTAACCTCGTCATAGGCAATGCTAGATAAATTTATAATATGTTTATTTAAAATACCTTCTATTCCATTTATACCAGCATAAACATTATCATAATGATTAGAATTAATATTGGCTTCCAGAACTCCCATAGCACTAGCGTTTATTACAGAAGTTGGACCACCAGATTGAGCTACTATACAATTTTTCATTTAAGAATTTCCCCTTTCAATAGGACTTAATTAAGATTACCACATATAGAATTTACTAATTAATTATAATATATAAGTCATACTTACTCAAGTTAGAATGAAAGTTTCAGTTAAAAGCTTTGCAAAAT
>CALJTN010000346.1 GCA_937976175.1 uncultured Clostridiaceae bacterium
AAAACATGCCACTATTCCTGTATACATATTTGCACCAGTCTTATTGGTGATTACAGGTCTTTTACTATTACTTATAATACTGTATATCATGCTTGTAGTAGTGGTTTTTCCATTAGTACCGGTTATGAGCACAACCTCATAATTATTGGCAATGGTCTTCAAAATATTTTTATCAAGCTTTAAGGCAATTTTGCCGGGGAAGTTTGTGCCACCTTTAAATAAAAATTTAGATAATTTCATAATAAACTTTGAAACTAGTATACTTAGTAATGATTTAATTTTAATTTTGAACACATCCTTTAATTGTACTTATGCACTTAGGCATATTCAAAAAAATAACTAGTCAGTATGCTAGTCTATTTTGCACCATACTGCGTTGACAGAACCTTTGGATAGAACAACTATCCGCAGGATCTGTCTCCTTGTCTGATGCAAAATATCCTTCGCATCTTTGACTTATTATTTTGTTTCATATGCCTTAGTTAGTATTATTGACATTTATATAGAAAAACTCATCACTTATTTTAAAACCAGAGTTTTCAGAGAGTTTATTTAAATCACTGAGTAAGTTTGTCTTAGCCTCACCTACAAGCACCGTTGGGCAATAGTCATTTCTATAATCCACGGAGGATATACTGCAGGGAATAACCCTTACACCAATGGAGGTTAAATTATTATTAGTGAATCTTAGATTGCTCTGAAAAATAAAGGTTCTCTTGTCTTTGGGGTTAGAGTTCCCACCGAAGCAGAAATTTCCCAGGCTATAAGCGATGATTCTGTTTTTATATTGTTCAATGCCTTGGATTACATGGGGATGGTGCCCAAGGATTATATCTGCACCGTTATCAATAGCAAAATGCGCAAGTTCTTTTTGTGCAGGTATGGGATAATACTGGTTTTCATTTCCCCAGTGAAAGTTTATAACTACAACTGAGTTGTTATCTTTTAATTCTGTAATATCTTTCTTTAAATTATCAAGGAAAGCTTTATCCAGGGACCAGCCTCTATAACCTAAAAAACCAAAGGATTGTTCTTTTATTTTGGTTATCCACTTTGAACCTTCTCCAAAATAGTTAATATTTTCTTTCTCAAGAGCAAGTTTTGTATCTTGAAATCCTTTTTCTTTATAATCATAAATATGATTATTAGCAAGATTCACTCCCTCAATAGAACCTAGAGTCAAACTTTTAGCATAATCACTGGGGGCCTTGAAGTTAAATTGCTTATCTGCTTTATCATTTGAATCCGTAAAGGTTGTTTCTAAATTTGCAATTGTAACGTCATCTTCACTAAAGATACTATATACATTCTTAAATAAATAAGAAAAATCATTGTTAGATTGAGATATCATAGCAGGAAGACTAGTTGCATAACCAAATTTAGTGTCAGTACCTATGGTACAATCACCTACAGCAGAAAGCAATACTTCTGTATTTGTGTCCTTTGCTTTAGGAGGAATAACGGGTATTTTAATATTAAGATTAATAGAAGTATTTTTATCAGTAGGCTTCTTTTCTTCTTCTGTAGAAATAGCTTTCATGGTAATTAAGACAAAGAATAGTGAAAAAAGTAGTAGTAAAGATAATTTCCTTATTGTTTTTTTTCTATTAAGTTTTCTTTGATGGGATCTTTTCAAAACAACACCTCCAAGTAGTGCTCTTAGCTACGCAATAATTATAAATTGTATTTCAAATCAATATAAGTTTATAACATAGTTGCATAAATGTCTAATACATTAATATAACTGAGAATTAAATACTGTAGCTTTTTAGCTAGGTATTTGTTAGAATATTACTATGTTCAATACTAAAAAAGTTATAAATACGATTAATAAGATTCTTGCAAAGATATTTAAGGCCTATTTAAATTTAAAAAGAGGTGAAGTTATGATGAAATTAGATAAACTAAAGTCTGTGTTAAGTAGCAAACTAAAAGAGTTAAGCAGTAAATCAAAAGAGGTAGATAGCAAAAAAGTAGCGCTATGGGCAAGTGCTTTGTGTGTTATAGTTGTAAGCATTATGATTATGAATGGAAACAAAACACCAGATTTAAGTAAGCTTGTAACAGAGGCCGAAAAGCATTTTTTTGCACAGGAGTATGACTTAGCTATTGAAAAATATGGTGAACTTGCTGAAAAGGATAAGCTTTCTCCAAAATGGAATGTTAAAATAGCTGAAATTTATTCCGTTAAGAAGGATTTGGCTAACTCTTTAAAATATATTGATATATCAAAACAATATGAGAACATAGATGCGGACACCTATAATTCCATAATTTTTACGGAGTTTATGAATGGAAATTATGAAGAGGCTTTAAAAGATGGGGAGCTAGCATTAGGCAATTACCCTAAAGATAAGAAATTAGTAAAAACTATGTTTACTGTTTATATGGGAAACAACAAAAGTGAAGAGGCACAACAAATTATATCTAGCTATGACGTAGATATAAAATCCTCCTATGATAGGGCAGAATATGCTAGAATGCTAATGCTGGTGAGTAAATGGGAAGAGGGCTATAGCGAGCTAAGGCGTGCATGGGAATTAGATAAGGATGAATACAAGATATATGATGTACTAGCTCAGATATCTTTATACAATAAGGACTTCCTTTTACAAAACATAACAGCGCTTTCAAAGGAGAAGCCTGATGACTTAGCTTATAAAATGTGGTTAGCTAAGATATATTCACTTAGCGTGGATACTGTAGATCAAGCTAATAAATTAATTGATGAAATTGACAGTAAAGATGTAGGAGACATGCAAATTAAATTGATAAAAGCTAATGTTTACAAACACATGGACGAGCTCCAGGAAAGCGATAAACTGATGGAAGCTGTAATTTCAGAGCATCCAAATGATTACAGAGCCTATCATAGTGCGGGCTGGTATTATCTTTATAAGAAGGATTACGAAAAAGCTAAAGAATTCTGTAATAAGTCTATTGAGGCGAATAGGGACTACCCTGATAACTATGGATTTTTAATGCCAGAGATATTGAAACAAGGAGCTTCAAAATTAACAGTGGAGCCTTATTTTAGGACTGCATTAATGAAGGAACCTTATAACTATAATATAGTGCTTAATTTGGCGAACTATTATTGGCACACAGCTAATGCCGGTGTAAAGGCCTTAGAGTACTTTAACTTAGCAGCTATTATTAAGCCAAAGGATGCAGAGATAAAGTACAATATGGCTTTAATAAAGCTAGCTGATAACAAGGTAGATGAGGCAATAGAAATTTTAAAGGTATGTACTGAGCTAGATGAATTAATGCCCAAATATCATAGAACCCTATCAACTATATATATGCTTGAAAATAGGTCAGCGGAGGCTAAAGTAGAGTTTCAAAATGCTTACCATGCAGATAAAGAAGATATTTTAACTTTAAATAATGCGGGCTGTTATTACATCACTGTAGAACAGAATTTGGATAGAGGGTTTTACAATATAACTAAGGCCTATGAGGGGTTAAATGACTCTTATGACGAATATACTAAGAAAATCATTGTGGAGAATTATGATAAGGCTCAAAAGTTAAAAGAAAGTTATATTAAGGGAAAAGATAATGAAATATTAAAAATTCCTGAGTTTACACTATTTTATTAGGCGAAAGGCGTGTTATTTTGAAAAAAGGATACATTTATTCAATTATTTCTGCTATATTATTTGGAAGTGCGGGACTCTTTGTAAAACTAGCGTATATAAGTGGGATTGATTCTATAAGTCTATTAACATTACAATACATGATAGCAGTACCCTTAATGTTCATGCTCATGTATATTTTTAATAAAGAATCCTTTAAGATAACGAAGACACAATTAGTAAGACTCGCTGTGCTTGGAATCTTTGGTAATACATTTATGACGGTGTTTTATTATATGTCTTTCAATTATTTACCCATTGAAATGGTGGCTATATTATTATACACATACCCTATAATGGTGTTTATATATTCCACTATATTTAAAAGGGACTCTCTAGGATATAAAAAAATCTTTGCGGTGTTTCTAGCATTTTTCGGTTGTGTTTTAACTTTGGATATACTATCTGGGCAGTTTAAATATTCTGTTATAGGAGTAATTTTTGCCTTGCTCGCTGCAATGTTTTATGCCTTTATGAATATTTACAGCGAAGAAAGATTACAAGGACTCATGCCACTTGCTATTAATGCCTACTCTACGCTGTTTTCTTTAATATGCCTTGTAATATTTAAATTTCCAATATTTATCTTTAAAGGCGATGTAAATTTAAGTCTTCTTGGATATACAACAATACTTGCTTTGTTTTGCGAAATTATACCTTTAACTTTGCTATATGCAGCTATAAAGCATATAGGTGCATTAAAGGTATCTATAATAGGAAATCTTGAAATACCAACTGCTATGCTTGTATCATTTTTTATATTACGCGAGCAGATTGGAAGCCTGCAAGTAATGGGTACTATTTTAGTAGTATATGCAATATATATGATAAGAAAATAAGTAGCATGGCATAGATAAATTAAAACATCAAGTTTAGTGATCAGCAATAATGACTTCAGAAGGAAAGTTAAAATCCTGCTGAAGTTTTTTTATTGTGTTGTTTTTTTATATTGTATGATTCTTGAAAATCTAGAGCATTCATTTTGATAAAAAATATACAATGTTTTAAAGTGGTAAATAACTTATGGTATATAAAAAATAACAGGAATATCCTTAAGCTTTGTATTGATAAATATGACTTGTAGGTGGTTATGATCTTAATAAGAGTGATACAATTGCCAAGTGCATTAGTGTAACCTAAAAACGGAAAAAGAATATCCTATAGGGAAAATAAGTCATCATAATGAAGGAGTATATTCATAAAAATATTAAAATAATAATTTTATAATTTTTTTCTTGCATTTTCATGAAAATGTTGTAATATATTATTATAGTGTTAGCACAATTATATTAATCGGGGGTAATATTGTGGAATTTTTAGAAGACTTAAATTACTTAAACATTGGAACAACAAAAAAAATATATAGGAATTTACCTGTATCAGATTTAGTAAGTTTTGCATTACTAAGAAAAGAAGGCACTTTATCAGAATCAGGTGCATTGGTTGTAAATACAGGAAAATATACAGGTAGGTCTCCTAAGGATAGATTTATAGTTTCAGAGGGAAGTGTTAAGGATTTAATAAATTGGGGAGAGGTAAATTTACCCATTGAAGAAGAGGTCTTTGATAATTTATATAGTAAAGTATGCAAATATCTAAGCGATAAAGATTTATTTGTGTTTGATGGATACGTTGGGGCTATGGAAGAGTATAGACTACCTATTAGAGTAGTAAATGAGTTCGCTTCAGAGGCTTTACTTTCTAATCAATTATTTAGAAGGCCTGACAAGATAATGCTGGAGAGTCATGAGGCTGAATTTACGGTAATTGCAGCACCAGGATTTAAGTCAAGGGGAGCAATTGACGGAGTAAACTCTGAAGCTTTTATTATAGTTAATTTCAGTAAAAAGATTGTATTGATTGGTGGAACACAATATGCAGGAGAAATTAAAAAGTCCGTTTTTTCAATAATGAATTTTTTACTTCCGCTTAAAGGGGTATTCCCAATGCACTGTTCTTCTAATATAGATGAAAATGGTGAAACAGCAGTGTTTTTTGGACTTTCAGGTACGGGTAAAACTACATTGTCAGCGGATCCAGAAAGGAAGCTTATTGGTGATGATGAGCATGGTTGGTGTGATACGGGTGTGTTTAACTTTGAGGGTGGATGCTATGCTAAAACCATAAAACTAAATAAAGAGAATGAAAGAGAAATTTATTCCGCATTAAAATTTGGTGCATTACTTGAAAATGTTGTGCTTGATGAGAATAACAAACCTAATTACGATGATGATAGATTAACAGAGAACACCAGAGGAGCATATCCTTTAGAATATATAGAAAATGCAGAATTAAGTGGAATCGGTGGACATCCAAGTACCATAATATTTTTAACAGCAGATGCCTTTGGCGTAATTCCTCCAATTTCAAAGCTATCAAAGGAAGCTGCAATGTATCATTTTATCTCAGGGTATACAAGTAAGCTTGCGGGTACAGAACGGGGAATTACTGAACCAAAAGCCACGTTTTCAGCTTGCTTTGGAGAACCTTTTATGTTAATGAAACCTTCAGTTTATGCAAAACTTTTAGGTGAGCGAATAGACAAACATAACACTGAAGTGTTTTTGGTAAACACAGGTTGGACTGGTGGCGAATATGGCACTGGTTCAAGGATGAAACTATCTTATACGAGAGCCATGGTAAAAGCTGCCCTTGAAGGTAAACTTAAGGGGATACAGTATGAAGAGCACCCAATATTTAAAGTAGCGGTACCAGTGGCAGTGCCAAATGTTCCGTCAGAGATATTAAATCCGGAAAACACATGGGAGAACAAGGAAGAGTATGCGTTAAAAGCTAAAGAGTTAGCACTTAAGTTTTCTAAAAACTTTAATAAATTCAAAGAAATTTCAGTAGCTATAAAAGAAGCTGGACCTATAGCTAGGTAATAAGAGAAATCCACGGAGAGTAAGCTTTATAATCCGTGGGTTTTTTATGTGTTTTTTGCTGTAAATATGATATACTCATTAAATATAATATAAGAAATAAGGAGGTAGCAGGAAATATGAAAAAGAATAATATGCTTGTTAGAATCTTAATTTTTATTGCTATAACAGCAGCTCTGATTTTCTTGAGTCTTAAAGCTAGAACTGACCTAAGTACTAAGGAAGAAACTTTAAGAATTACTAAATGGGATAATTTTTATGGTGGAGAAGACATTCATTTTTATTACTTAAACCCTGAGAATGAAAACTTATCAAAGCTTAAAGCTAAGTATGAACTAAGTAAGCTTATAGATAGTAAGGCCGATCAGCTTGAAAATTCTATAAAAATCATGGAATTTATTAATGAAAATGTAAAAGCTCAAAGTACTGCTATGATTAGTAATAAAAACGCTTTGGACATAATGGAAGTAGCCTTTGGAGGTACTAAAATATCAGATAATGATTATGCAACAATCTATGAAGAATGTTTAGCTTCTATGGGAATTAATGTTAGGAGAGGAGTACTCCGAAGTCACAATAACAAAGTTAAAGGAAAATCATATTTTAGTGTATGTGAAATATGGAGTGATAAACATAAAAAGTGGATAATGATAGATGGTGTTAATGGATGTTATATGACAGAAAATCAGGTTCCCTTAAGTGCTATTGAAATAATAAACAAGGGCGTAGATAAAGTTGAAATTGCGCTTTTAAAAGATGCTAACAAATACAAAAAAAATATGGCAAGCTACTATGAAACTTATAGCATAGCTGTGGATAATAATAAGTATGGTGAGCTTAAAAGCAATTCTAAGATTACTTATTTAAAAAAAGAGCAGATGCCTAAGATAGAAACAAAGGAAGGCTTTATTGAGCCTACTATTTTCGTTAATAGCGATAAAGTATTTAAAATATCTCCTAAAACCCAATATGTAAGCACAAATAAAGAAAAAACACCTACTTTAATATTTGCAAAAAGGGATTTGAAAAAAGATATAAAAGGATCAGAAAGCTTTACTATAGGAGTATTTATGAATAGTTATATGATTTCTAATTATTTCATAAGCTTTAATGGTAGTGACTATGTGAAGGTTGATACTTATTTTGATATACAAATCATCAAAGGTATAAATACTATTAAATTATCACAAGACGGTAAAACTTTAGCTAGAGAAGTGGTAATAGAAAAATAAATATACAAATATAGAAATATAATTCTAACTATAGCCATTACTTGAATATAGTATACGTAGATAGGGTTACTATTATTTTTAGGGGGTAGAAATTTCATGGATTTGAATATTATATTGTTGATAAAGGCTATAATAATAGCTGTAGTAGAAGGGATAACAGAATTTGTTCCTATCTCTTCTACTGGGCATATGATTATAGTAGGAAACATTATAGACTTTAAAGGAAAATTTGCAAATGATTTTCAAATAGTTATTCAGTTAGGAGCTATTCTTGCAATAATAGCTTTATACTGGAATAAAATATGGATTTCAGTTAAGGCTTTTTTTCAAGCAAAACCCTCAGGGATCAAGTTTTGGACTAATATTATAGTTGCATTTATACCAGCAGCAGTTTTTGGGCTACTTCTAAATGATAAAATAGGTGAATATCTTTTTAATGCAGGAACTGTAGCTGTGGGCTTGGTAGTTGGTGGAATTCTAATGATTGTTACAGAAAATAAATTTAGGCATAAGTATAAAACGAAAAATATAGAGCAAATAAATATTAAACAATCATTTAAAATAGGTTGTTTTCAATGTCTTGCACTATGGCCAGGCATGTCTAGGTCTGCGTCCACTATAATGGGAGGCTGGATTACAGGTGTTTCTACAGTTGCTGCTACTGAATTTTCCTTCTTTTTAGCCATACCAACTATGATTGGTGCTACAACATTGACTTTATTTAAAAGTAGAATGAATTTTAGTAGTGGGGAAGCTATTACTTTGGTTATTGGATTTGTAACAGCCTTTTTAGTTTCTCTAATAGTAGTTGAGAAATTTATTTCTTATTTAAAGAAAAAACCTATGAGAATTTTTGCCATTTATAGAATAATTATCGGTATAGCATTGCTATTTTTAATTAAGTTTGGTACTATTTCATTATAGTAGATATTTTCAGATAATTAAGGGCTAAGGATATTTTACTGAAATCTATGAATTATTTCCGTCAATAGGTTTAATTGTAGGATTAATATGGGATTTAATACATAGTATATTAGTACTTCGTAATGTTTTTTCTTTTATAGGTTATAATATTCCTTATTATGATATGTTTTTTTTTAATTGAGCTATGCTATTTGTGAAAAGTTGAGAATATTGCATTAATAGCAGTGCATCATTTATATTTTCCACTGTAAGGTGTATAATATATCAAATAGAGTTTGGAGGAATGAATATGACGCATAAAATAAAAAAAATAGGAGTATTAACAGGTGGGGGAGATTGTCCAGGACTTAATGCTGTAATTAGAGCTGTTACTCGTAATGCTATCTTAAACTATGGTTATGAAGTAGTTGGTTATAGATTTGGGTATAGAGGACTGTATAGGAATGAAACCATGCCATTAACTTTAGAAACAGTATCAGGGATTCAACATAAGGGTGGAACTATATTATACAGTTCTAATAAAGACAATTTATTTGACTATACTGTTGAAGAAGATGGAGTATCAGTTAAAAAGGATGTATCAGATGTAGCAATTGAAAACATGAGAAAAGAAGGTGTAGATGCACTAATAGTTATTGGAGGAGATGGTACTCTTACAAGTGCTAGGGATTTTGGACGAAAAGGTGTTAAAGTAATAGGCGTTCCAAAAACTATAGACAACGATTTAGCAGCTACGGATTTTACCTTTGGATTTAACACTGCAGTAGGTGTGGCAACAGATGCCCTTGATAGGCTTCATACTACCGCTGAATCACATCATAGAATAATGATACTGGAAGTAATGGGAAGAAATGCAGGTTGGATAGCCCTAGAGTCTGGAGTTGCAGGATCAGCTGATGTAATACTAATACCTGAAATAGAATTTGATGTTAATAAAATTGTAGCAAAAATAGAGGAACGTGAAACAGAAGGTAAGTTATTTAGTATTATCGTTGTTGCAGAAGGTGCAAAAGCAAAAGATGGAGATGTTGTAATTAGTAAAATAGTTGAAGATAGCCCAGACCCAATAAGACTGGGTGGAATAGGCAATAAATTAGCCTATGAGCTTGAAGAGCTTATAAAAAATCATGAAATTAGATGTACGGTGCTTGGTCATATCCAAAGAGGAGGAATAACATCATCTTATGATAGAATGCTTTCTACTAGATATGGTGTGGCAGCTGTGGATTTGATTAATGTAGGTAAATTTGGAAATATGGTTTGTCTTACAGGAAATCAAATATCTTATGCACATTTAGAAAATGTTATAGGAGACACGAAAAATGTAGACCCTAATGGAGAATTAGTTAAAGCAGCTAGAAGTATTGGTATTTCATTTGGAGATCAATAAAAGTTTAAATTTTTAATGACATTTTAGAAGGGCTGGTCACTCTCATAGTCCTTCACTATGAGAAGACCACCTTTTACCATTATGTAAAAGTGAAAATCTAATAGCCTATTTTCGTAAAGTTTTAAAATATGGAGTACAACAATTAATTATTGTTATCTACCCCAGAGAAAAGCCAGGAGGATATAATGAAGCCAATAAAAAGATACTTAGATACAAGAGAAGGTAATTATAGTTTTTATTTTGAGGAAATAAATAGTGGATATCTTTATGGGGTTAATGAAAATAAAGAAATGTTATCAGCAGGGTGTATAAAGTTACCACTAGCCATGGTTTTACTTAAAGAAGTGGAAGAGGGAAAAGTAGATTTACAATCTAAAATTAAAATTGAAGC
>CALJTN010000347.1 GCA_937976175.1 uncultured Clostridiaceae bacterium
CTTGTTCTTAACAAAACTTATAGGCCCTGGAAAAGTATGGCTGCAGACTATGACTATGCCAAGCTTTGCAAGTCGTATTTTACCTTATCTTCCACATAGGAATGATAGATAAATAGCAGTTTAATCAGAACAAATGCTCGGAGGTTACTAAGGAGCATTTGTTTTTTTATGATACTCCTTTTTATATTTAGATGGAGATATGCCAACGATTTTATTAAACATTTTTATAAAATGAGAATAGTCGCTAAAACCACACATATAACAAGTCGTAGTTACATCAAAGCCTTTAACTAAAAGTTCTTTAGATCTAATAATTCTTTTTAATACAATATATTTATGAATAGGAATACCAATAGTCTTTTTAAATAATCTGCTTAGATGAAATTTATTAATATAAAAAGTATGTTCAAGAGCGTCAAGTGATAAGTCTTTATCTATATGTGTATCAATATAGCGGAGTAGTTCGCCTAGTTTAGGAGAAAATTGAGTATCTGGCGGAATAAGTAAAGGATTAGAAGAATCAAGCTGCTCTTCAAATAGATTATTGATAAAGACTAAGAGTTGAACGAAATAAGAAATAATTAATACATTACGCTCAGGTAACTCTGAATGAATTAGGGTCTCAAGTTTAAAAAATAGAGAGACTAACTCAGCGTGGTGTAGAGAGGAGAGAACTAACTTATTTCTTTCTCCTTTAGGCCTATTTGTAAAGCAATTTAATAGGTTAAACTGATCTAAGCAAAATGAATCTATAAAAACTGGATTAAATTGTATGATAATTCTTTCATAGACATTCGAATTTATAGACGAATGAGTATGTATTTCTTCATTATTTAAGAGAATAAGATCATAGGCGTTTAAAGAATATATAGTTTTATCCACAAAGTAATTAAGGCTTCCATCTAAAAGCAAATAGATTTCATAGAATTCATGTAAGTGATAGCCATAGTTGCCTGAGGCTATATTTTTTTTATGTGAAACCTTTATATAAGTGGTTACATCGGTAATATAGTTTTTAATCATCCTACAAGCCTCCTTAAAAAAGACAAGAAACACCTAAAAAAATAACAAGAAATGCAATAATTATGTTTTTATTATAAAATATAATAAGAGTATAATCAATTAAATAGATGTAATAATTTTTAGGAGGACAGTTATGAAAAAGGGTTTAAAGATAGCGATAATAGGAGCAGGAAGTACGTATACACCGGAGCTGATTAATGGATTTATATCTCGTATAGATCATCTTAAAATAGACAACTTTTGTTTTATGGATATTAATAAAGAGAAAATGTCTACTGTTGCTTCTTTATGTGAGAGAATGTTAAGAGCTAAAGAAGTTAACTGTAAGTTGATTCAAACGGAAGACTTAAAAGAAGCACTTATTGATGCAGACTATGTAGTGACACAGATCCGGGTTGGGCAGCTAGATGCAAGAATAAAGGATGAAAAGATTCCTTTAAAATATAATCTCCTAGGACAAGAAACTACTGGAGTAGGTGGCTTTATGAAAGCTATGAGGACACTACCCGTAATGATGAATATTGCAAGGCAGATGGAATCCCTATGCCCAGATGCATGGCTTATTAATTTTACCAATCCTTCAGGAATTATTACAGAAGCTTTGATAAATCATACGAGCATCAAAATGATAGGGCTTTGTAATGGACCCATTAATATGGTAAAAGATGCCAAGCAAAGAGTTCCGGCAACTACCAAGCATTTTGACTATGATTTTGTAGGACTCAATCACCTGTGTTGGATTACCTCTATTTATGCAGATGGAAAAGAAATATTAAAAGAGCAGTTAACTTGTGGGATGCAAAGCAGTGAAACTTTAAAAAATGTACCTAAAACCATATATGAACCTGCTTTGCTAGATGCAGTAAAAGGTCTTCCGATACCTTATTTAAATTATTATTATTTAAGAGAAGAACAAATCCAAAAGTGCCAGGAAGCAGACAAGACAAGAGGCGAAATTTGTAAAGAAATTGAAATAGAACTTTTAGAACTCTATAAAGATCCCAATATAGTTGAAAAACCAGCAATATTAGATCAAAGAGGAGGCGCACTATACTCAGAGGCAGCAGTGGCTCTTATTGATGCTATAGAAAATGATAAAAATGAGATACACATTGTGAATGCAAAGAATAATGGTGGCTATAGTTTTATGGATAAAGAAGATATAGTTGAGATTAAGTGTGTTATTAATAAACAAGGGGCTAAGCCTCTTGTACTGCAAGGTTTTGATGATCCCTATATTATAGGGATGATGCGAGCTGTAAAAGCCTATGAAAAACTAGCTGTGAAAGCAGGCGTTGAAGGGGATTATAGTGCTGCTTTAAGTGCACTTATGGTGCATCCACTTATTGGAGATTATCATAAGGCAAAGGTTGTATTAGATGAAATGCTAGAAGCACATAAGCCTTTTTTACCACAGTTTTATAAATAGAAAGGATATAAATATGAGCAAGTATGTAATAGGCGTAGATGGAGGCGGAACCAAAACACATTGTGCACTTTTTGATATAGAAGGCAATAAGATAGAGATAATGGGATGGGGACCAACTAACCACGAAGTTCTAAGTGGAGGGGTTACTGAATTAAGAAATGAAATAGATAAGATGATTCAATGTATTTTAAACAACAATTCTATTACACGAAAAGATGTTGTACAATACGTATTTGGGATGGCGGGGATAGATACAAAAAATCAACACAAAGCATTTACTCAAATGGCAAAAGATCTTGGGTACAAAAACGTATTAGTATGTAATGATGCATTTTTAGGAGTAAAAGCGGGGTGTACGAGTGGCAGTGGCGTATGTGCTATTAATGGAACCGGATGTACTGTAGTAGGTATCGACAGCAAAGGCAGCACCATACAAATAGGAGGACAAGGAAACCTAACTGGAGATGTTGGAGGAGGAGGTTATTTAGGCTTAAAAGTTGTTAGTACAGTATATAATGCATTATTTAAAGATACAGGACCTACGCTAATGAGTGATATGCTCTTTGATATTCTAGGAATAACGAATAAATATAATTATATGGAGGTACTTACTGAGCAAGCGAGTAGAGGGACTATAATTATCAAGGATCTTGGGAAAATAGTATTTGAAGCAGCTAATAAAGGCGATAGTAAAGCTCTAGACATATTGCAGCATATGGGATCGGAAAATGCTAGAAGTATTAATGGTGTGATTAATGAGTTAGACTTTCAAGATCAGCAATGTATAGAGGTAGTACTAGCCGGATCTATCTATGTAAAAGGGAAAAATGATACTGCAGTACAGACATTAAAGGATAAAGTACAAGAGAATAATCCAACTAAAGAGATTTTGTTTAAAGTTTTAACAGAACCACCTGTTATGGGAGCTATAGCATGGGCATTAAAATTAAAGAATTAATAATAGTTATTTAAACTCTTAAGACACCTATTTAGGTATAATCTTAAGGGTTTTTTTAGTAAGTAGATGCATAGCTAGCCATAATGATTTATAATAAAAGACAATAGTGTAGAAAGCAGGTGACCTATGAAGATCGGATATGATATTTATGAATCTCATTTAATTGGACCTATAGGTATAGTTGTATCAGACAGAGGATTAGAACGTATAATGCTTTTTGAAGAAGAATTTGCTGACTATTTAAAGCAAAACCCTTTCCATAAAAAAGATGAAAGACTATGCCAAAGTATAAAAAAACAGCTTGATGAATACTTTAGAGGAGAGAGAATGTATTTTGATTTTAAGATGCCTATAGAAGGAACTTCTTTTAGAAAACAAGTATGGCAAAGTTTATCACAGATCCCGTATGGAACAACAATCAGTTACAGTGAGCTCGCAACCAGTATAGGAAACCCAAAGGCAATAAGAGCAGTGGGTGGGGCTAATAGGGCAAATCCAATACCTCTTATTATTCCTTGTCATAGGGTCATTGGAAAAAATGGGGCAATGGTAGGGTTTGCAGGCAATAAGATTGATACCAAAATAAAACTGCTTGAACATGAGCAGCTTCACTTAGTAGGGGAGAGTAGAAAAAAATAGGGAGTTTATATGAAATTAATTATAAATTTATTTAAATTAGTATTTTACATGATTAAATGGGTATTTCAGACCATTGTATTTGTAGTGTTTATAGCAGTATGTGCTTTTGTATATGCAAGATATATAGAGCCAGAACTCCTCATTGTACATCAAGAAGTTATTACATCACGTACACTTAGCGTGGATACTAAGTCATTAAAGATTGCTCAGTTTAGTGA